>DATEOM010000247.1:0-4093 GCA_035274105.1 Microbacterium sp. | reverse complement strand
ACCCTCTCGTGGATGACGACGTGGGAGGGGAACACCTACGCGCGCACGACCGACAGCATCGTCGCCTACCAGCGACGCGCGGGGGTGGCGCTGGCCCTCGCGGACCCGATCGGTCCGGAGGCGTCGCGCGCAGCATCCGTGCAGGAATTCATCCACGATGCCGAGCGGGCGGGGCTGATCCCGTGCTTCTTCAGCGCCGACGAGGCCACGCGGGCCGCGGTGCCGGCGTCATGGCGCAGCCTCGTCGTGGCCGACGACACGATCGTCGACCTCCCCGGCCTCGAGTTCACCGGCAAGCGGTGGAACTCGGTGCGCTCATCGCTCAACCGGGCGGGTCGCGAGGAGATGACGTTCCGCATGACTCACCTCAAGGAGGAGTCGTGGGGCGTGCAGCAGCAGCTGCGGGCGATCTCGGAGATGTGGGTCGGCGACAAAGGCCTTCCCGAGATGGGATTCACCCTCGGCACGCTGGTCGAGGCGGAGGACCCGGAGGTGCGCCTCGCCCTGGCGCTCGCGCCGAACGGCGATGTCGACGGGTTCCTGTCGTGGCTGCCGGTCTACGGTCCCGACGGCGCCGTGCGGGGCTGGACGTTGGACCTGATGCGCCGGCGCGAGGGCGGCTTCGGTCCCGTGATGGAGTTTCTGATCGGCTCGTCGGCGAGGCTCTTCTCCGACGAGGGTGCCGAGATCATGTCGCTCTCAGGAGCGCCGCTCGCCCACGACTACCCGCCGGACGCCGGCATGATCGCCGCTCTCAGCGACAAGCTCGCCGACGCGCTCGAGCCGGTCTACGGGTTCCGGTCGCTGCACCGCTTCAAGGAGAAGTTCCACCCGCGGTACGAGACCATGTACCTGCTGTTCCGCGACGAGAGCGACCTCACCCGTATCGGCGGAGCGCTCACGCGGGCGTTCCTGCCCGACGCGACGCTGCGTCAGTTCGCCGGCGCGGGACTCGAGCTCGTGCGCGGCGACCGCGAGTGATCCAGGATTCGATCGTTCGCGCGCGACGAAGCCGCGGCACCCACCCATGGGATACCGCGGCTTCGACCGCGCGAAGCGATCGGTCCGCCGCTCAGAGCGGGCGGATGTTCTCGGCCTGGAGGCCCTTGGGTCCCTGCGCGATCTCGAACTCGACGCGCTGGTTCTCCTCGAGGGAGCGGTAGCCACCCGACTGGATTGCGCTGTAGTGCGCGAAGACGTCTGCGCCGCCTTCATCGGGAGCGATGAAGCCGAAGCCCTTCTCCGAGTTGAACCACTTGACGGTGCCCTGCGTGCTCATTACTTGCCGTTCTTCGTTGATCTCGTCGCGATTGCGGCGATTGCATCCAACGTAGTGAAGTCGAGCGCGCGCGGCGAGACCCATTTTCGAAGGTGACACAAATGTTGCAGAGCAACCGGTGGACCAGCGGGGCCATCGTCCGCCCGGGCTGAGCTTCGCTCGAAAGCCCGGGCGTCGACGGATCCCCCCGGATAGGCCACGTCGTAACGTGGACAGGGATCATCGTACCGATATATCAGCGCGAGAGCGAGGCCGGGTTCCTCAGCGTTTCCGCATCTTCCGGCGGGGTCCCGCCGCCCCGTGGCGAGGCTCCTGAAGGCCCGCTCAAGAGGGTCTATGCGCCTGAATCCTCCGGCGTACACTGGTGCCACTCATGAGTGCCCCCTTCGTCCCGCTCGAGCCGAGCCGCGCCGTCCTCGGAGACGAGGTGTACGCACGCCTGGGCGAGGCCATCCTCGACGGCCGCCTGGCACCGGGCGAGCGCCTGCGCGACCAGGAGCTGGCCGAATGGCTCGGCGTCTCCCGCACCCCCGTGCGCGAGGCGCTGCAGCGTCTGGAGCGCGCCGGCCTGGTCGAGGTGTCGCCGCACCGCTACACGCGCGTGTCGCATCCCAACCAGCAGAACGACACGATCGAGCTCGTCGCGTTCAACATGGGGCTGGCGGTGCGCATGGCGTCGGGGCGCGCAGACGCCGAGGCGCTCGAGCTCGCGCTGGAGCGACTCGACGACGTCATCGCCGCCTCCCGCGTGAACGACGCGGAGGCCCTCGCCGTCGCCAGCCACTCCTTCTTCTCCGTCGTGACCCGCGCGAGCGGCAACTACGCCCTCCTGCAGTTCGTCCGCGAGTACGAGTTCGCGATCCGACGGGACATGGTCGGCTGGCGACCGTTCATCGAGTGCCCCATCGGCCGCACGGCCGCCTACGAGGAATTCCGCGCCGCCTTCGTCGCCCGCGACGCCGACCGTGCCGAATCCCTGCTGCGCAGCATCCACGGCCTGAACTGATCTCGCGCTCTTTCTCGGTGACGGATGCCGCGGCTACCGTGAAACCGTGAACCACATCGAGCTGCGCCCCGTCGACGAAGACGACCTCGACGCGATCTTCGAGATGATGCGCGACCGCGAGGCGATCGCGATGGCCGCGTTCACCGCCGAGGACCCGGACGACCGCGACGCGTTCGACGCGTGGATCGCACGGGAGCTCGCCACGACCGACGTCCTCTCTTTCGTGGTGACCGAGAACGGCGGATTCGCGGGCACCGCGGCATCCTTCACCGTCGACGGCGACCGCGAGGTCACCTTCTGGATCGCGCGCCACGCGTGGGGCCGGGGTGTCGCGACCGCAGCGCTGCGCCTGCTGATCTCGCGCGAGCCGATCCGTCCGCTCTTCGCCCGCGTCGCCGCGCACAACGCCGCCTCGATCGCGGTGCTCACCAAGGTCGGCTTCACCGAGGTGTCGCGCAACGTCGACTTCGCCCCCGGCGTGGGCCGCGAGATCGAAGAGATCGTCTTCACCCTGGTGCCGGCGCTCGACGGCCTCGGCGGGGGATGACCCCGCTCGGGAGAGAAAAGAAGAGGACCCCCTGTCGGGAGTCCTCTTCTGCGCTGTGCGCGAGGGGGGAGTTGAACCCCCACGCCCTTTCGGGCACTGGCACCTGAAGCCAGCGCGTCTGCCTATTCCGCCACTCGCGCGAGCCGCCGGATCCGAAGATCCCGCGAAACTCAACTTCCCGAGGATATCATGCGTCGCGGCCCCTTCCGAACTCATCTGGCCAGGGGCGCGATCCATGACGGGTACAGCGTGTGCAATTAGCATGTAGCAACCGGCACCCCCCTCCAGAGGAGCTCCGTGGGACTACTTGACAGCTTCGAGAAAGGTCTGGAACGCGCAGTCAACAGCGCGTTCGCCAAGACCTTCCGCAGCGGCATCCAGCCTGTCGAGATCGCCTCCGCCCTGCGCAGCGAACTCGACAAGAAGGCGGCCGTCGTCAGCCGCGACCGCATCCTCGCGCCGAACACGTTCACGGTGCGCCTGTCGGCCGCCGACGACGACCGCATCGCAGCACTCGGCGACGCGCTCCTGCACGAGCTCGACACGCTCGTCCATGCCCACGCCAAGGCACAGGGGTACTCGTTCGCCGGCCCGGTGACGATCGCGATCCGCCGTGACGACGAGCTCTCGACCGGCACCCTCCGCGTCGAGTCGTCGACCGCGCAGGGCGGCCGCGTGTCGTGGCGCGGCGTCGTCGACGTCGAAGGGCGCCGCATCCCGCTGACCAAGTCGCGCACGGTCATCGGCCGCGGCAGCGACGCTGACATCACCGTCGCCGACTCGGGCACCAGCCGCAAGCACGTCGAGATCCTCTGGGACGGCGAGCGCGCCATGGTGCGCGATCTGGGGTCGACCAACGGCACGATGCTCGACGGCCGCAAGGTGACCGAGGCGGGGCTCCCACCCGACTCCACCGTCCGCATCGGCCGCACCGACATCGTGTTCCGCGTCGTCGCGCAGGCGAGTGCGCCCAGGCCCGCAGCATCCGTCGATGATGCCACCCGGGCGTTCGACGCGCACGAGAGGGGCCCGCTGGCATGAGCGAGCTCACCCTGCTGCTGCTGCGCATCGGGTTCCTGGTGCTGCTGTGGGCGTTCGTCTTCGCCGTCGTCTACTCGCTGCGCGCCGACCTCTTCGGCGTGAAGGTGCGGAAGATGCCGGATGCCGCGCCCGCGGCGGCGGCCGGGTCCGCAGCATCCGTCCCCGCCGCCGCCTCGGCGGTCACCGCAGCCGTGACCCCGACACGGGCCGCTGCGGCCCC
>DATEOM010000246.1:0-9767 GCA_035274105.1 Microbacterium sp. | reverse complement strand
TGTCTGCGGGCGACCTGGTCGACGGCGTCGGCGAGTGTCGGATCCTCGCCGCGCGCGAGGCCGGCGTACTCGATCCGGAGGGTGCGGCCGTCGGCCGTCGCCTTGACCCACATGCGGCGGCGCGGCACGAAGAGCGCGGAGATCAGGCCTGCCAGCGCGAGCACGGCGAACACGAGCACCCACGTCGCGGCCGCGTCGCGGTGGATCGAGAGCGACACGTAGCGCTTGACCGAGTCCTGGAAGCCGACGGCGTCGGGGGCCTCGTTCTCGAATGTGATCGTGCCGAGGCCGTCCGGAAGGTCGACGGTGTCGCCGGGCTTCAGCTCGAGCGATTCCGTGCCCGAGTCGCCGCCGGCGAGCTGCGTCATCTCGCCCGGGTCGAGCGTGTACACCGACTTCGGCACGCCGCCGTCGATGCCGAGGTCTCCGGCGTAGACCCAGAACGTGAGCATCGGGTACTCGAGGTCGCCGTACACCGAGGTGTAGGCGCCGTTGGTCAGCTCCTGCGCGGTGGGATAGAAGAAGCCCACGAGGCCGACCTGCTCGCGCAGGCCGTCCGGCACCTTCACGACGCCCTGCGAGGTCATGTTGTTGTCCTGCGGCAGGAACGGCACCGACTCCGAGAACACCACGTCGCCCGCATCGTTGCGGATCGTGATGGTCGGCGCGTAGCCGTTGCCCATTAGGTAGACCTTGTCGCCGGCGATCTGCAGCGGGTGGTTCACGCGCACCTCGCCCTCCTGCGGGGAGGCGTCCGGGAACTGCGTCGTCAGGTGCGCGATGAAGTCGCCCGCCTGGCCCGCACCCTGCTGACCGGGACTGACGTACGAGAGCGAGAATTCGTCGAGCGTGAGCGCGTACGGCTCCAGCGCGTCTTCGTCGACGAACCGGCCAGGGTTGAACGACGTGTAATCGAGCATCGTGTTGACCCAGGTGCGGCCCTCGATGATGACCGTCTGGCCGGTGTAGGTGAATCCGCCGCCGATGCCGACCGCGAGCAGCACGCCGACCAGCGACGCGTGGAACACCAGGTTGCCGGTCTCGCGCAGGTATCCGCGCTCCGCCGACACCGACAGCGCCTTCGCGCCGTCGTAGCGGGCGACGCGGTAGCCCGCCTTCTTCAGCTGCTGCTCGGCGGCCTCGATGGCGGTCGCCGCGGCGGTCGCAGCATCCGTGTCGTCCTGATACTCCAGGATCTCGGACCGGTGCGCGTCCAGACGAGCCAGCCGCGCGGGAGTGCGCGGCGGCTGCGCCCGCATCGCCTTGTAGTGGTGCCTGGTGCGCGGGATGACGCAGCCGACCAGCGAGACGAACAGCAGGATGTAGATCGCCGAGAACCAGGGCGACGTGTACACGTCGAACAGGCTCAGGTTGTCGAGCACCGGCGCGAGGTCGGGGTTGTCGACGAAGTACTGGCGCACGCCGTTGGGGTCGGCGCTGCGCTGCGGAACGAGCGACCCGGGAACCGCGGCGATCGCGAGGAGCAGCAGCAGCACGAGCGCGGTGCGCATCGACGTGAGCTGGCGCCAGCCCCAACGCAACCATCCGACGACGCCCAGGGCAGGCTGCGTGATGTCGGATGCTGCGGACTCGGCGTGGTCGGAAGGCCGGAGGGGATCGGTCATCTCGTCGGTCGTCGAACCTTCCGGAGCGTCAGAGCGGGGCCGGGACACTGGCGAACACCCCCTGGAGCTGGGCCATGACAGCGGTCCAGACACCGGTCACCATGAGCAGGCCCAGCCCGATGAGCATCGCGCCGCCGATGAGGTTGACGACGCGGATGTGGCGCCGCACGAACGACACCGAACGGGTCGCCCACCCGAATCCCAGCGTGAGGAGGAGGAATGGGATGCCGAGACCCAGGGAGTACGCGACGCCCAGCAGCGCCGCGCGCGCGGCCGAGCCGGAGTCGAACGCCATCGTCAGGATCACCGCGAGGGTCGGGCCGATGCACGGCGCCCAGCCGATGCCGAGCGCGATGCCCAGGAGCGGAGCGCCGATCAGCCCGAGGTTGCCCCGCACCTGCGGGCGCGAGATGCGCTGCGCCAGGCCGAACCACCCGATGAAGACGAAGCCCATCGCGATGATGACGACCCCGAGGATGCGCGTGATGAGGTCCTGGTACTCGAGGAGGAACCGGCCCAGCGTCCCGCCGAGCATCGCCATGCTGACGAACACCACGGTGAACCCCGCGATGAACAGGAGCACGCCGAGCACCAGGCGCCCCCGGGCGGGCGCCGCGGTCGCAGCATCCGTCTCCGCCGTCGTCACAGACTTCGCAGAATCGTCACTTCTTCGCAAGGTCGCCGCCGAATCCTGCGAGGAACGCGCGATCTTGCGAACCCTGGGAGCCGGGCGGGCGCTCACCGCGCCGCCGATGAACCCGAGATACCCGGGAACGAGCGGCAGCACGCACGGCGACAGGAACGAGATGGCGCCGGCGAGGATCGCGATCGGGATGGCGATCAGGAGCGACCCGTCGGCGACGAGGGCGCCGAGGTTCACGACTCCTCCAGGGCGTCGCGCACGATCGTCTCGAGGATCGACGCCTCTTCGATCTGGCCGACCAGGCGCGCGGCGACGCGGCCCTGCTTGTCGAGCACGATCGTGACGGGCACCGCGTTGAGCGGGGTCTCCCCCGCGAAGGCGAGCTTGATCGAGCCGTCCTCGATGGCCAGCGCGCTGGGGTACTCGACGCCGTACTTCTCGGCGAACGCCTGCGACGCCGCGGCCCCGTCGTACAGGTTCACGCCGAGGAACGAGACGCCCTGATCCGCGAATTCCGCGTCGACCGCGGCCAGTTCGGGAGCCTCGACACGGCACGGCGCGCACCCGGCGTACCAGAAGTTCACGACGAGCACCTCGCCCGCGTAGTCCGCGCTCGTGGTCGAGCCGCCGGTGTCGAGCACGCCCTCGAACTCGACCGGCTCGGTGCGGTCGGCGGCCGGGATCTCGACGACGCGGAAGCCGTCGGCCGCGACGAAGCCCTTGTTGTCACCTGAGCGGTACTGCTCGGCGAGGGGGTCGCTCGTGCACGCGGCGAGTCCGGCGATCAACCCGACGACGAGGAGAGCGGATGCTGCCGCCCGCAGTCGTGCGCCGCGTGCGGGGCGTCTCGACTCGCACGCTCGCTCAACGACCGGCTCGGTCATACCGCCCCCACATCCACTGCACCGGCCGTCGACGCCGGTTCGGCGTAGGCGGTCTCGGTCCACTTGCCGTCGACCATCTCGAAGCTCGTCACGCTCGACAGCGCGCAGCGTCGCGCGCGGGGGTCGTGCCGGAGCGGGAGTCCGGCGACCGCGAGGTGGGTGATCCAGATCGGGAGCTGATGCGACACGATGACGACGTCGCCCGAGTCCGCAGCATCCCATGCGTGCGTCATCGCCGAATTCATGCGTCCCACGACGTCCGCGTACGGCTCGCCCCAGCTCGGCAGCGCCGGCTTGCTGAGGTGCCGCCAGTTCCAGGGATTGACGAGTGCCCGCGCCATGCGCTTGCCCTCGAAGACGTTGGTCGGCTCGATGACCCGCTCGTCGACGACGGGCGTGAGGCCGAAGATCTCGGTGAAGGGCTCGGCAGACTCCTGCGTGCGCTGCAGCGGCGAGCACACGAGCGCCGACACGGGACGATCCAGCGACTTGATGTACTCCGCGGCCTGCCGGGCCATGTGGCGGCCGTCGGCGCTCAGCCCGTACCCCGGGAGTCGCCCGTAGAGCACGCGGGCAGGGTTGTGGACCTCCCCGTGGCGCACAAGATGGAGGCGAGCTGCGGGCACCGGCCCAGTCTACGTGGGCGTGTTCTGTGGACCGGCTGAGCGTTCTCCCAGCTTCGCCGGGCGGCGTCAGTCGAGCTCGGGCTCGGGACCGCTCGACGTGCCGCGGGACGCGAGCAGGGCGCGCACCCGCACGTAGAGGAACCAGGCCACGCCGATCACGGCGGCGGCGATCACGACGTACTGCAGGATGTCGGCGTACCGCTCGACGATGTGCCAGGACTCCCCGAGGAAGAAGCCCGAGAACACGAAGATCGAGTTCCACACCAGGCTTCCCGCCGCGGTCAGGAGCGTGAACCGCCACACCGGCATGCGAGTGATCCCCGCGGGGATGGAGATGAGGCTCCGGAAGATCGGGATCATGCGGCCGAAGAACACCGCCTTGCCGCCGTGGCGCCCGAACCACGCGACCGTGCGGTCGATGTCTTCCGGGTGCAGCAGCGGCACCTTGGCCGCGATCGCGCGCAGCCGCGCGATCCCGAGCCACGCGCCGAGGCCGTAGAGGAGGAGGGCGCCCGCGACGGATCCCACGGTGGTCCACACCAGCGCCTCGACCAGCGAGAACGATCCGCGGCTGGCCGCGAGCCCTGCCATCGGCAGGATCACCTCGCTCGGCAGCGGCGGGAAGAGGTTCTCCATCGCGATCGCGAGGCCCGCTCCGGCGGGCCCGATCACATCCATCAATGAGACGGCCCAGTCCGCGAGGGCGCTGAGCCAGGAGCCGTCGGTCGTCGTCGCAGTCGTCATTCGTCGGATCCCCGTCCGTCGGTGGCAGTTTCGTGGCGGCGGCCGCGACTCTGGGGCGCGACGTCTCCACGCTAGGCGACGAGGATGAACGAAACCCGGGTGCTGACCCCCGGAAGCCGATGGGGTCCGCCCGAAAGCCCCGGTCAGAGGCTCGAGCCGGGCACTCCTGCGGCCGTGACGACGAAGGCGAGGACGAGGGAGAGGACGATGAGCACGGCTCCCGCCAGCGGCACCCAGAACGCCATCCGGCGCTTGACCATCAGGATGATCGCGACCACCACGGTGATGGCGAACGCCGCCCAGGGCAGGATCATGCCCATCAGCCAGCCGATCGCGATGAGGCTGCCGTCGCACAGGACGTTTCCGCACGGGTCGGACGCCATCACGAGGAACATGCCCATCATCGAGGCGAGCGCGGCCAGCACGCCGTCGGCGACGAGCAGGACGATGGTGATCACGATGTCGACGACCTTGGCCGGCCGCTTGGCGGGCGGCGCGTCCTCCGCGCTGTACGCCGGGCCGCCGGGATAGGCAGGCGGAATCGACGCCGTCGACGCGGGCGCGGGCGGCTCGGGCTCAGGCGTGGTCATGCCCGCATGGTAGCGGCGCGCGCACCGTTCCGGCGAGGGTGCGCGCGATCGGTCACCTAGACTTGTCGCTCGTGAGTGAACGCGTCCTCGTCAAGCAGCTGCAGGGTCTCGCCGACGGCCCGGTGTCGGTCTCCGGGTGGGTCGAGACCGTCCGCGATCAGAAGAAGGTGCAGTTCGTCATCCTCCGCGATGAGTCCGGCGCGGTGCAGCTGGTGAACCCCGCGACGCGTCCGGCAGAAGACGGCACGGAACAGGATGCTGCGGCCCTGGCCCTCACGGACCTCATCTCCAACCTCGCCACCGGCACGTTCCTGACCGTCACGGGCGACCTCAAGCACGACGAGCGCGTCAAGCTCGGCGGCGTCGAAATCAAGATCGGCGCGCTGGATGTCGCGGCCGCGGCGCTCCCCGAGACGCCCATCGCCGCCGACTCCGGCCTCGACAAGCGCATGGACTGGCGCTTCCTCGACCTGCGCCAGCGCCGCAACAACCTCATCTTCCGCGTGCAGACCACCCTCGAGCACGCGCTCCGCTCCTACTGGATCGAGCGCGACTACATCGAGGTGCACTCGCCGAAGCTCATGGCCTCGGCATCCGAGTCCAACGCGGAGCTGTTCGAGGTCCCCTACTTCGAAGAGAAGACCGCGTACCTCGCCCAGTCGCCGCAGTTCTTCAAGCAGATGGCGCAGGTCGCCGGCTTCGGCAAGATCTTCGAGATCGCGCCGGCCTTCCGCGCCGACCCCTCCTTCACGTCGCGCCACGCGACCGAGTTCACGAGCGTCGACGCCGAGATCAGCTGGATCGACTCCCACGAGGATGTCGCGGCGATGCAGGAGGAGCTCCTGCAGACCGCGTTCCAGGCAGTCAAGGACAAGCACGGCGTCGAGATCGAGGAGCTCTTCGGTCTCGAGGTGCAGGTGCCCGCGATCCCGTTCCCGCGCATCCCGCTCGCCGAGGCGCGCGAGATCGTCAAGGCGCGCGGCTACGACATCCCCCGCACCGACGGCGACCTCGACCCCGAGGGCGAGCGCCAGATCTCGGCGCACGTGCTCGAGACCTACGGGCACGAGTTCGTCTTCATCACCGACTACCACCCCGAGATCCGCGCCTTCTACCACATGCGCGACGAGGAGACGGGGCTGACCAAGTCCTACGATCTCCTCTTCAAGGGGGTCGAGATCACCACCGGCGCCCAGCGCGAGCACCGCGTCGACGTGCTGATCGAGCAGGCCAAGGAGAAGGGTCTCGGAGCCGAGCACCTCGATTTCTACTTCGACTTCTTCCGCTACGGCGCCCCGCCCCACGGCGGGTTCGGCATGGGCCTCGCGCGCGTGCTCATGCTGCTGCTCGGCCAGGACTCGATCCGCGAGGTCACGTACCTCTTCCGCGGCCCCACGCGCCTCGCGCCGTAGTCGCACTCCCCTGACCGGCACGGAGTCCCGTGAGCGCCTCGGCGCTCACGGGACTCCGTGCGTATGCATGCGCTCTCCCGAGGCGCTGAAGATGCTCAGCACCTCGGCCGGCCCGTCGGCGGTCGCGCTCAGGCTGTGCGGCAGCCGGGTGTCGAACTCGGCCGCCTCTCCCCGCTCGATGACGTGCTCGCGATCGTCCAGCGCGAGACGCAGGCGGCCGCTCAGCACGTACAGCCACTCGTAGCCGTCGTGCACGCGAGGCTCGGGAGCCTGTGCTGCGGCGGGGAACGTCACCTTGTAGGTCTGTACCGGCGAGTGGTCGAGAGTGAGTGGCGCGATCACCATGCCTTCGCGGCGCTGAACCGCCCGGTGCACGCGCGGGTCGGCGGGCGACCCCGGCAGCAGGTCGTCGATGCGGATGCCGAGCTGTCGCGTGAGCGGGAGCAGCAGTTCGAGCGATGCCTGCCGCTTGCCCGCCTCGAGGCGCGAGAGCGTGCTGGGTGACATCCCGGCACGGGTCGCGAGGTCGTCCAGCGTCCAGCCGCGGTCCTTGCGTGCCGCGCGCAGCCGCGGACCCACCTGATCGAGTGCTCCCATCCTACGATTTTGCCATTTCTGCAAACTGGTTTGCCACCATCGCTCGGTACGACGACGCTGGAGCGATGGAGAACGATTGGGAGGCCGTCATCATCGGCGGCGGGGTTGCGGGCTTGAGCGCCGCACAGATGCTCGGGCGCTCGCGGCGCCGGACCCTCGTGATCGACGGCGGGATGCCGCGCAACAGGTTCGCTGCGCACATGCACGGCGTGCTCGGGCATGACGGGAAGCCGCCGACCGAGCTTCTCGCCACGGGTCGCGACGAGGCGCGCGCATATGGCGTTGCGTTCGCCGCCGGCGCGGTGACCGACCTGCTCGACGAGGGCGACCGCTTGCGAGTCATCCGCGCCGACGGGTCGGTCGACACCGCGCGCGCCGTCGTGATCGCGACCGGCATCCGCGACGAGCTCCCCGACGTGCCCGGCCTGCGCGAGGAGTGGGGCCGGACGGTGCTGCACTGCCCGTATTGCCACGGCTGGGAGGTGGCCGGTCGCCGCCTGGCCGTGCTCGCGATCGCCGCAGGGAACCTGCACCAGGTCGAGCTCGTGCGCCAGCTCTCCGACGACGTCACGCTGTTCACGAGCGACCCGCTCGACGACCGGTCCGTGACGCGGCTGTCCGCGCGCGGCATCCGGATCGTCACCGACCCGGTGCGAGCTGCCGCGGGCCGGGACGGTGCCCTCGCGATCACGACCGAAGACGGCGAGGAGCTCGTGGTCGACGCCCTGTTCACGGGCGGTGCGCCCGCTCTCGACCTCGGGTACGCCGCCCGTCTGGGACTCGCCCGTGCCGACCAGCCCGGCGCTCCGCTGGTCGCCGATATGCGCGGAGCCACCAGCCACCCTCGTGTCTTCGCCGCCGGCAACGTGACTCAACCGTTCGGCAACGTGCCGCTGTGCCTGGGTGCCGGATCGATGGCCGGTGCCGGCGTCAACGCGATGCTCGTGGCCGAGGACTTCGATCACGCGGTCGAGGAGCGCACCGCGACGCGCCTCGCTTCCTGACCTGGGGGATTCTTTAGGGGATCCTTTCGGGCATCTCCCCCTTGTGACCCTCTTGACTGCGCCGAGATGCTATGCGCGGTGACGGCAACCGTCATCCCGACGAGCGACCCCGGGAGGTTCACATGAAGCACGGCAGTTCTGGAAGACATCGGGCCGCTCTGGCCCTCGTCACCGCCGCGGGAGCGGCCATCGCGCTGGTCGCTGCGGGCGCGCCCGCAGCGGCGGCCCCCGGCGACTACCGGGTGGTTGCGACCGGCCTCGACAACCCGCGCCAGCTGACGATCGGCGCCGGCGGCACGGTATACGTGGCGGAGTCCGGTGAGGGCGGCGACGGCCCCTGCCTCCCCAATCCCGAGAACCCGGAGGCCAGCGTCTGTCTGGGCGCGACGGGCGCTGTCACCGAGATCCGCGGCGGAAAACAGACGCGGGTCGTGAGCGGACTCGCATCGCTGGCCGGCGCCGACGGCTCAGCGGCCACCGGCCCATCCGCGGTGAGCGTGCGCGGCAACAACATCTCCGTCCTGATGGGCCTCGGTGGCGACCTCGACACCCGTGCGCAGCTCGGAGCCGAAGGCGCCGAGCTCGGCACGATGCTGACCGGTCGCATCGGCTCGGATCTCTCCGTGGCTGTCGACGTGACCGCCTACGAGGCCGCCAACAACCCTGACGGCGGCGTCGTCGACTCCAACCCCAACGGCTTCACCGACATCAACAGCAAGCGCTGGATGATCGCCGATGCGGGCGCGAACGCGATCGTGGCCCTGGGCGGCAACCTGCCGAACCAGACGGTCGCCGTGCTGCCGCCGGCGTGGGGCGTCCCGCCGTGGGGCGGCGACCCGATCCCGGCCGAATCCGTGCCGACGAACGTCGTGCAGGGCCCGGATGGCGCCTACTACGTCTCGGAGCTGCTCGGCTTCCCGTTCCCGGTCGGCGAGTCGCGCATCTGGCGCGTCGTCCCGGGCCAGGCGCCGACGGTGTACGCCACCGGGCTCAGCAACGTGACGAGCCTCGCGTGGCAGCACCAGACGCTGTACGCGGTGCAGCTCACCGACGGCAGCTTCCTCGAGGCCGAGACCGAGGGGCCGATCGGCTCGGTGCGCCAGGTCGTGCCGGGCGCTGATCAGCACCCGGCGGTCGTCGACGGGCTGTTCGCGCCGTACGGCATCGTCGTCCACGGAAAGACCGCCTATGTCAGCACCGGCGCGATCCTCGCCGACGCCGGTGAGGTGATCGCGGTCGACCTCCGCTAGGAGGCCCGCACGAGGCGCTCGGCCGGGAGACCGGCCGGGCGCCTCTCGCGTTCGCAGGTCCGACGGTCCTCCGCCAGCGCCACCTCTGCATCTGCGCTTCGGCCATCGGCCGCTCACTCACCGTTCATCCCAGGCGCCTCGCCGCGTCACCACGCGGGCATAACGTCCTCTCGTCCCCGAATCCCGAACACGCTTCGGCGTGCACGGAAACACCCGAGAGGAACACCACATGTCCCGTCCTACCCCGCGTCGCCTGGGGGCGACCACGGCGGCACTCACGATCGCGGCGCTCGCGCTCGCCGGCTGCGCCGGCTCCGCCGACGCCTCGTCGAACGGCACGCCGGACTCCGGCGTCGACGCACAGACCGCCACGAGCCTCGCCGACTTCGGCA
>DATEOM010000245.1:0-2813 GCA_035274105.1 Microbacterium sp. | reverse complement strand
CACGCCGCATCGCTCACGTCATCCCGCGTGTTGCGGCCCCCGAGTTGGAGCACCCGCCGGGGCCCGAGTCGGAGCGCCCGCCTGGGTTCGAACATTCCGGGGTCGCAACACGCCGCATCACGCGCGTCATCCCGCGTGTTGCGGCCCCCGAACTCCGCGCGCGCTCCCACGCACAGCCCGTGGTATCCTGAGAAAACGTTTCCTGAAGGAGTGAGATGAGCCACCGCCGGTATGCCCTCGTCGGTGCGGGACACCGCGCCCAGATGTACGTCGAAGCGATCATCGGGCGCTACGCCGACGACGCCGTCCTCGTCGCGATCTGCGAGCCGAACCCGGTGCGCGCGCAGTACTACGTCGACCGGGTGGTCGAGGCCGGGCTCGCCGCGCCGGCGGTCTACGGGCCCGACGACCTCGAGACGATGGTGCGGGAGCAGCAGGTCGACCGCGTCGTGATCTGCGCCCGCGACGACCTGCACGCGCCGCTGATCGTGCGGGCACTGGACGCCGGCGCCGACGTCGTCGTCGAGAAGCCGCTCACCATCGACGGACCGTCCGCGGCGGCCATCGAGGACGCCATCGACCGCACCGGCCGCGAGGTCGTCATCACCTTCAACTACCGGTACTCGCCGCGCAACTCGGCGCTGCGTCAGGTCATCCAGGACGGCGCGATCGGCGAGGTCACGTCGGTCGACTTCTCGTGGGTGCTCGACACCAAGCACGGCGCGGACTACTTCCGCCGCTGGCACCGCGAGAAGCAGCACTCGGGCGGGCTGCTGGTGCACAAGGCCAGCCACCACTTCGATCTCGTGAACTGGTGGATCCGCTCCGCCCCCCGCCGCGTCTACGCGTCGGGAGCGCTGCGGTTCTACGGCGCCGACAACGCCGCCGCGCGCGGCCTCGGCGGCCGCCCCGCCCGCGGTACCCACGACGGCGGCGACGCCTTCGAGCTCGACCTGCGCGACGACGAGCGCCTCAAGGCGCTGTACCTCGACGCCGAGCAGCACGACGGGTACCTGCGCGACCGCGACGTGTTCGGCGAGGGCATCACCATCGAGGACAACCTCGCCCTCGTCGTCGACTACGCCTCCGGCGCCACCCTCTCGTACTCGCTGAACGCACACTCCCCGTGGGAGGGCTACCGGGTCGCGGTCAACGGCACGCTGGGCCGCGCCGAGCTCGAGGTCGTCGAACGCGGCGCCGTGCTCGCCGACGAGGGCCTGCACCCGGTGCTCGACCCGTCGGCGGTGGACGCCGGATCGTCGGGTTCGCTGCGCCCCGAGGGCGAGCGCCTCCTCGTGCAGAAGCACTGGGAGGCCGCGTACGAGGTGCCGATCGAGAGCAGCGGCGACGGCCACGGCGGCGGCGACGCGCTCCTGCTGGCCGATGTCTTCGAGGGCCCCGGCGACGACCCGCTCGCCCGCCCCGCCGACTGGCGCGACGGCGTCCGCTCCATCGCGGTCGGCATCGCGGGCAACCGGTCGCTCGAGACCGGCCTGCCGGTGCAGGTCGCCGACCTCGGCATCCGCTTCCTCGCGGCCGACCGAGCCGAAGCCGTCCGCGCATGAGCCGCATCGTCGTCACCGGCGGCGCGGGTCGCCTGGGCCGCAGCCTCGTCGCGGGGCTCGCCGCCGCGGGGCACGAGCTGGTCTCGCTCGACCGCAGCGTGTCCGAGGCCCCGGAACTGCAGGGCCTCGAGCAGATCGCGGTGGATCTGACGGACATGGATGCTGCGACCCGCACGATCGCCGGCACCCGGGCCGACGCCCTCATCCATCTCGCCGCGATCGCGGTGCCGTTCAGCGCGCCCGAGGACGTCATCCTCCGCACGAACGCGGCGATGGCCCTCAACGTGATGTCGGCCGGCGTGGCGGCGGGCATCCCGAAGATCGTGACGGCATCGAGCCCGACCGTGCTCGGGTACAACGCGCCCACCGGCTGGCTTCCCGATCGCTTCCCGCTCGACGAGGAGACGACGCCGAAGCCCTGGAACGCGTACGCGCTGTCGAAGCACCTCGCCGAGCAGACGATCGCGATGCTGGCCCGCCAGACCGGCGACGCCACCCGCTTCGCGGCCTTCCGCCCGTGCTACGTCATCGCCCCCGAGGAGTGGCAGGGCGCACCGACGCAGCAGGGCCACACCGTGCGCGAGCGTCTCGCGGATCCCGCGCTCTCGGCGCCCGCGCTCTTCAACTACGTCGACGCGCGCGACGTCGCGACGTTCATCGACACGCTGCTGCTCGCGCTCCCCGAGATCCCCAACGCCGAGGTGTTCTTCGTCGGCGCCGACGACGCGCTCGCCCGCCGGCCGCTCGCCGAGCTGCTGCCGCAGTTCGTGCCCGGATCCGAGACGCTCGCCGCGGGACTGACCGGGACCGCTCCGGCGTTCTCCAACGCGAAGGCCCGCCGCGTGCTCGGCTGGCGGCCCGCCCACACGTGGCGCAGCGAGCTCGGCGAGCCCGCGTACGACGCCGGCCTTGCGCTCGGTCACGACTCCGCCCCCATCCCCGACCCCGCCCGAAAGGACGTGCTGGCGTGAACTTCGACGGCATCCTCTTCTTCCCCGTCACCCCCTTCGACGCCGACGGCCGCGTCGACGAGGGCCTGCTGCGGCAGCACATCGAGACGACCCTCGCCCACGCGCCCGGCGGCGTGTTCCCGGCGTGCGGCACGGGCGAGTTCCACGCCCTGTCGACCGACGAGGCGACCCGTGTCGTGCAGATCGCGACCGAGACCGTCGCGGGCCGCGTTCCCGTCGTGGCCGGCACGGGCGGTCCGCTGGGCCACGCCACGACGCTCGCGCGTGCCGCGGCCGA
>DATEOM010000244.1:0-15963 GCA_035274105.1 Microbacterium sp. | reverse complement strand
AAGCGTCCGCCGTCGTCGAGGCTCATGATGAGCGGGATGCCGGCGGCCTCCGTCACCCGCTGGTCGTCCTCACCGAATGCCGGGGCCTGATGGACGATGCCGGTGCCGTCGCCGGTGGTGACGTAGTCGTCGACGAGGATGTGCCAGGCGCTCTGCGTGCGCCAGACCGAGGCATCAGCGTAGTAGTCGAACAGGCGGTCGTAGGCGACGTCCTCGAGCTCGGAGCCGAGGACCGTCCGCTCGACGGCCTCGCGAGCGGCGTCGGCGGAGTCGTAGCCGAGGTCCTTCGCGTAGCCGGCGAGCAGCTCCTGGGCGAGGAGGTAGCGGTGCGACTCGGCCTCGGCCTTCTCGTCGTCGCGATGCACGTCGGCGGCGCCGTTCGGGCCGCCCGGCACCACGACGTAGCGGATGTCGGGTCCCACGGCGAGGGCGAAGTTGGTGGGCAGCGTCCACGGTGTGGTCGTCCAGGCGAGTGCGCGCACGGCGGTGAGACCGAGCGCCTCGGCCTTCGCGCCGACCAGCGGGAAGGTGATCGTGACCGACGGGTCCTGGCGCATCTTGTAGACGTCGTCGTCCATGCGCAGCTCGTGCGCCGACAGCGGCGTCTCGTCGCGCCAGCAGTACGGCAGCACCCGGTGCCCCTCGTACGCGAGACCCTTGTCGTAGATCGTCTTGAACGCCCACAGCACGGATTCCATGTAGGTGAGGTCGAGCGTCTTGTAACCGCGCTCGAAGTCGACCCACCGTGCCTGGCGGGTGACGTAGTCCTCCCACTCGCGCGTGTACGCGAGCACCGACTCGCGCGACTTGGCGTTGAACGCGGCGATGCCCATCGCCTCGATCTCGCTCTTCTCGGTGATGCCGAGCTGCTTCATCGCCTCGAGCTCGGCGGGCAGGCCGTGGGTGTCCCAGCCGAAGACGCGATCGACCTTCTTGCCGCGCATGGTCTGGAACCGCGGGAACAGGTCTTTCGCGTAGCCGGTGAGGAGATGGCCGTAGTGCGGCAGGCCGTTGGCGAAGGGCGGGCCGTCGTAGAACACCCACTCGTCGGCGCCGTCGCGCTGGTCGATCGACGCACGGAACGTGCCGTCGGCCTCCCAGAACGCGAGCGACTCCTGCTCGATCTCGGGGAAGCGCGGGCTCGGAACGACGGGGGCGGGAGCGGCGTCGGCCGCGGGCCCGAAGGCGGAGGGGCGGGGGTAGGTCATCTTCTCTCGCAGGTGCTCGCTCGTGTGCTTCCTGCGGGGACGACACTGCCTGGATCTGTGACCAGACGTACCGCGGTACCACCCTGCATTGACGACGCCGAGGCGACCGCCCTCTCTCACTGCGGCTGTGACGGGCCTGCCCCGCTCGGTTCTAATGAGGACGCCGCATCCGTGGCGTCCGGTTCTTCCGAGAGCTCCCCGGTGATGGCCGGATCCGCGCTGGTCCGACGATTCTACCGTGGCGGGGCAAGGGGGAATGCGGCGACGGCCGCCGGGGTTTTCTGGACTCGTGCCAAGATCGACTCCCGTGACCGCAGCAGCACCCGATACCGCGCTCGCCCTCGAGACCGCTCCCACGCGCCGCGTGGCGTGGGCGTCGATGGTGGGCACCTCGCTCGAATCGTTCGACTTCTATCTGTTCGCCTACTTCTCGGCGTTCTTCGTCGGGCCGCTGTTCTTCGACCCGCTGGGCGAGTTCGGCGCCACCAGCGCGGCGTTCCTCACCATCGCGCTCGCGTTCGTCGTGCGCCCGATCGGCGCCGTGGTCTTCGGCTACATGGGCGACCGCCTCGGCCGGCGCGCCACCCTGCTGTGGACCGTGGCCATCATGGGCGTCGCGACCGGCCTCATCGGCGTCCTCCCGACCTACGCCCAGGCCGGCTGGCTCGGCGCGGTCCTGCTGATCCTCCTGCGCATCGTGCAGGGCCTCTCGCTCGGCGGCGAATGGGGCGGCTCGATCCTCATCGCGACCGAGAACTCGGGACCGCTGAAGCGCGCCTTCTACGCCGCGGTCCCGCAGCTCGGCTCCCCCGTGGGCTCGATCCTGTCCGCGACCGTCTTCATCGTGCTGACGGCCGCCCTCCCGGCGGAGCAGATCTCGGCGTGGGGATGGCGCATCCCGTTCCTCCTCGCGATCCCGCTGCTGCTCGTGTCGCTGTACCTGCGGTGGTCGATCACCGAGACGCCGGTGTTCGAGCGCGTCGTCGCAGAGGGGCGCCGCGACCGGGTCCCGTTCCTCACGATGTTCGCCAAGCGCCCCGCTGCCATGGCCATCGCGATCGGCGCGGCCCTCCTCGGCATCGGGTCGTACTCGCTGATGAACACGTACACGGTCAATTACGGTGTGGAGCGGCTCGGGTTCAGCTTCCAGGACCTGCTCGTCGCGACCACGATCGGCGGCCTCCTGCAGCTCGTCACCATCCCGCTGTTCGGCGCGTGGGCGAGCCGCGTCGGCTCGGCGAACGTCGTGGCGTGGGGCGCGCTCGGCACGCTCCTCATCACGTTCCCGATGTACTTCCTGCTCCAGTTCGCGACCTTCCCCATCCTCGTCGCGACGATGCTGGTCGGCGGCATCCTGCCGACGATGGCGTGGGCCGCGCTCGGCGGCCTGATGAACGACCTCTTCCCCGACCGTTTCCGCTACTCGGCGCTGTCGGTCTCCTACGCCCTGGCGGCGACCATCAGCGGGTTCGTGCCCTACCTGACGTTCGAGCTCGGCGTGGCCACGGGCTTCGCGTGGTGGCATCCGGGCGTCATCCTCGCGATCATGTCGGTCATCACGCTCGTCTCGGCATGGTTCGCCTCGCGCCGCGCCGCGGAGCCCGAACTCGCGACGGACCCCGCCACCGCGACCGCGAACGCCTGAACCGGAACGGATGCTGCGGCCCGCGGCATCCGTCCGGCGATCCTGGTGCATCGCCGCCCCGGGTAGAATCGAGCGACATCCCACACTCAGGCACGCTCACACAGTGCCGCACATATCGCCTCGAGGAGACGCCATGACCGACGCCCGCCCCGCACAGGGTCAGATCCCGGACAAGCCCGCGCTCGAGGGACTCGAGGAGAAGTGGGACGCCGCGTGGTCCGGCCAGGGCACGTACCTGTTCGACCGCGCCCGCGCCGCCGAGGTCGGCCGTCAGGGTGTGTACTCGGTCGACACTCCCCCTCCCACAGCGTCGGGCAGTCTTCACATCGGGCACGTCTTCTCGTTCACGCACACCGACCTCAAGGTGCGCTACGAGCGGATGCGCGGCAAGGCCGTCTTCTACCCGATGGGCTGGGATGACAACGGCCTTCCCACCGAACGTCGCGTGCAGAAC
Source organism: Microbacterium sp. (assembly GCA_035274105.1). GTDB lineage: Bacteria > Actinomycetota > Actinomycetes > Actinomycetales > Microbacteriaceae > Microbacterium. Next base: position 12,656 of record DATEOM010000244.1, on the reverse strand, counting down.
TACTACGGCGTGCGCTGCGACCCGTCGCTGCCGTACGACGCCGACTTCACGCCGCCGTTCGAGGGCGGCGACAACAAGTCGAGCCGCGCCGCCGACCAGGTCCCCGTCAGCCGCCGCAACTTCATCGAGCTGTGCGAGAAGCTCACGGTCGAGGACGAGAAGCACTTCGAGGCGCTGTTCCGTCAGCTGGGTCTGAGCGTCGACTGGACGCAGACCTACCGCACGATCTCCGACGACACGATCCGCACGAGCCAGCTCGCGTTCCTGCGCAACCTCGAGCGCGGCGAGGCCTACCAGGACCTCGCGCCGACGATGTGGGACATCGACTTCCGCACCGCCATCGCACAGGCCGAGCTCGAGGAGCGCGATCAGCCGGCCGCGTACCATCGCGTCGCATTCCACCGCACCGACGGCGCCGGCGACGTGCACATCGAGACGACGCGCCCCGAGCTGCTGCCCGCGTGCGTCGCGCTGGTCGCCCATCCCGACGACGAGCGCTACCAGCCTCTCTTCGGCACGACGGTGCGCACGCCGCTCTTCGGTGTCGAGGTGCCGGTCCTCGCGCACCCGCTCGCCCAGCCCGACAAGGGCTCGGGCATCGCCATGATCTGCACGTTCGGCGACGTGACGGACATCATCTGGTGGCGCGAGCTGAACCTTCCGAACCGCACGATCCTCGGCCTCGACGGCCGCGTGATCGCGGAAGCACCCGACGCGATCACGACGGACGCCGGGCAGACGGCGTACGCGGAGCTGGCAGGCAAGACGGTGTTCAGCGCCAAGAAGCGCGTCGTGGAGCTGCTGCAGGAGTCGGGTGATCTCATCGGCGACCCGAAGCCCTTCACGCACGTCGTGAAGTTCTACGAGAAGGGCGATCGCCCGATGGAGATCGTCTCGACGCGTCAGTGGTACATCCGCAACGGCGCCCGCGACGAGGCGCTGCGCGACAAGCTCATCGCGCTCGGCAAGGACATGTCGTGGCACCCCGACTTCATGCGGGTGCGCTACGAGAACTGGACCAACGGTCTCACCGGCGACTGGCTCGTCTCGCGCCAGCGCTTCTTCGGAGTGCCGATCCCGGTCTGGTACGCGCTCGATGAGAACGGCGACCGGGACTACGACCGCGTCCTCACCCCGGACCACGCGTCGCTGCCGATCGACCCGTCCACTGACGTGCCCGCCGGTTACACCGCCGACCAGCGCGGCGTGCCGGGCGGTTTCGAGGGCGAGAACGACATCTTCGACACCTGGGCGACCTCGTCGCTCACGCCGCAGCTCGCGGGCGGCTGGGAGCGCGACCCGGAGCTCTGGAACCTCGTCGCCCCGTTCGACATGCGTCCGCAGGGCCAGGACATCATCCGCACGTGGCTGTTCTCCACGATGCTGCGCAGCGCCCTCGAGGACGATCGTGCGCCCTGGACGGATGCTGCGATCTCCGGCTTCATCGTCGACCCCGACCGCAAGAAGATGTCGAAGTCGAAGGGCAACGTCGTCACGCCCGCCGACATCCTCTCGCAGCACGGCTCGGACGCGGTGCGCTACTGGGCGGCCTCGAGCCGCCTCGGCACCGACGCGGCGTTCGACCCGCAGAACCCCACGCAGGTGAAGATCGGCCGTCGCCTGGCGATCAAGGTGCTCAACGCCGCGAAGTTCGTGCTGTCGTTCCCGGTGCCCGAAGGCGCCGAGGTGACGCACGCCCTCGACGCGTCGATGCTCGCCACCCTGCACGGCGTGGTGCGCGAGGCGACGAAGGCTCTCGACAACTACGACCACGCGCGGGCGCTCGAGCTGACCGAATCGTTCTTCTGGACGTTCTGCGACGACTACCTCGAGCTCGTGAAGGAGCGCGCCTACAACCAGACCGACGCCGGTCAGGCCTCCGCGGCGCTCGCGCTGCGTCTGGCGATGTCGGCGCTGCTGCGGCTTCTGGCTCCGGTGCTCGCGTTCGCGACCGAAGAGGCGTGGTCGTGGTTCAACGACGGCTCGGTGCACACTGCGGACTGGCCCGTCGCGCCCGCGGAGGAGTGGGGCGACCCGGCCGTGCTCACGGCGGTGAGCGCAGCGCTGATCGGCATCCGCCGCGCGAAGACCGAGGCGAAGGCCTCGCAGAAGACCCCGGTGGCGTCCCTCACGATTCGCGCCGACGACGCGACGATCGCGAACCTGCGACTCGCGGAGGGCGACCTGCGGGCCGTCGGCCGCATCGAGACGCTGGAACTCCTCGATGGGTGGAGCGAACTCGTCATCGAGGGCGTCGAACTCACTCCGCAGGAGGTGTGACATGCAGCTCGGAACACGCTGGACCTCGGGCGACGAACCGCCGAAGGCCGTCCCCGCCGCGCTGGTGCGCGGCATCCGTTCCGTCGACGAGACGATCCCCGGCGACCAGCTCGGTCAGCCCCGCCCGCGCTGGACGCTCACGTGGCTGGAGGGGAAGCCGATCGCCGAGCTCGACACCGGCGTGATCGTGTCGCTGGACGCCGACGGCGAGGCGGTCGTCCGGCACGATCCGGACGACGGCTTCGGGTGAGCCTCGGGTTCATTCCCCCGGCGCGTCGTATTGCGACGCCGAGAGGAGCAGCCGCACTGCGAGCGCGGTCGCGATGAGCGTCACGCCCGCGGCGATGAGGAACGGCAGGCGCAGGTCGATGCGTGCGACCCATCCGCCGAGGAGCGTCGCGAACGGGAAGAGGCCCCACGTGAACGTGCGGATGACGCCCAGCACACGGCCGAACATATGGCCGGGCACGATCGACTGGCGCAGCGCACCCCACGGCACGTTCCACACCGACACGGCGGCGGCCATCAGGCCGTAGGCGATCGTCCCCGTGATCGCCTCGGGTGCCGCCCAGACGGCGGCGAGGCTGAGCGCCGCGACGAGGTTGGCGCCGAGCATCACGACGCCGCGTCCGAACTTCGCGACGAGCGATGAGGCCACCAGCGATCCGGCGAGCCCACCCAGTCCGATTCCGGCGGTGACCACGCCGATCGCGGCCGCCGGGACGTGCTGCACGTCGAGGAAGTACAGGAACACAGGCGCCTGGGCGAACGAGAATGCCGAGCCGACGATCGAGGTGAAGATCACCATCGAGCGAAGGAATCGGTGGTTCCAGAGGTACACGAAGGCGTCGCGGGCCGCCACCGCGGACTCTGCCCGCGCCGACACGACGTGCGCGCCGCGCAGTGGGCGTGCGGCGGACAGAGGAAGCATCACCGCGAGCACGAACGGGATCAGATAGCCCGCGGCACCCACCCACAGCGGAAGCGCGAGCGAGATCGCAAACAGCACGCCGCCGATCGGCGACGAGATGAAGCTGTCGATCGTGATCTGGGCGGCCTGCAGCCAGCCGTTGGCGCGATCGAGGGCGGGGCGCCTCACCACGCTCGGCACGATGGCGTTGGTCGCATTGTCGAACAGGGTCTCGCCGAGGCCGAACACCAGCACGCCCGCGAAGAGCCACCAGATGTCGAGCGCTCCGCTGACAGTGAGAACCGCGAGTCCGACAGCGGCAAGGCCGCGGATGGCGTTCGCGATCGCCATGATCCATCGGCGGTCGAAGCGGTCGACGATCATGCCCGCGGGCAGGCCGAAGACGAGCCACGGGAGGAACGCCAGCGCCCCGATCGCCGAGATCGCGAGCGGGTCGCGGGTGAGGGTGGTGGCGATGAGCGGAACTGCCACGCGTCCGAGCCCGTCCGCCAGGTTGCTGAAGGCGGCCGCCGTCCACAGCTTGCCGAAATCGCGGCCGAGCGGGACACTGCGTTCCCGCCCGGCCGGTGATCCGGTCCGTTCAGCCGTGTCGGCGCTCTGGCTCATCGCGGAAGCATCCCCATCGCCGCGCGCGCCTCGGCCTCGCGCCGCACGCCGTCGGCAGCGGCCTGTGCGGTCAGCGCACGACGCTCCTCCGCGTCGCCCCGCTTCAGGACGCGTGAGACGACGTACGCGTCGAGCGCGGATGCCGCGCGCAGCAGAGCGCGGTCGAATCGGGTGGCGGATGCCCGGAACTCACGTGCTGCGAGCTCGTCTGCCGTGATGGCGGTCATCACTGTCCTCCTCGTTGCGGGAGCGGGAACAGATCGGCCCGGATGGTGACGGGCCGGACGTCCTCGCCGGTCTGATCGCGGTAGTTTTCGACGGTCTCGTCGATGAGCGCCATGATCTTGAGCGCCAGGTCTTTGCTCTGCTCGGGCGTGAGGCGCGCCGTGGCGGTGGAGATCAGCGTGCCGTCCTGCCACATCTGATCCTCGCCGCCGATTCCGCGGTTGACGAACTCGAGCAGCTGGTCGTTGCGGTTGCGCAGGAACTCGTTCATGACGACCTGGGTCGCGGCGCGGCCGGCCGGCGTCGTCATCGCCTCGGGATTCGCGAAGGACACGCCCCCGACCGGACGCTCCCACCAGCGCTCGCGGCCGGTGCCACGATCCACGGCCTCGCGGATGAGGTCCTGCTTGGCGAGAGCGCGAAGGTGGTAGCTCGTCGATCCGCTGGACTCCCCCAGCTGCTCCGCGAGCGAACTGGCCGTCTGCGGACCGTACTGGCTGAGGATGTCGTAGATCTTCACCCGAAGCGGGTGCGCGAGTGCGCGGAGGGCGCCGGAGTCCAGGACGCGATCCTGGTTGTGGCGCTCCCCGGCGCGGGCGGCGGCATCCGTCTGCGGGGTCTCGTTCTCTGCCATGCGTTCAGAATAGAGATGCAAAGGAACCTTTGCAAGCACTTGTTTGCAAATAACCACTTGCAAGTGTGTCTTTGCAAAGGACTCTCGGCACGTGACGTCGGCGTGACTAGGCTGGACGCCATGCCCAACGACAACCCGCTTCTGTCCCCCAGCACACTGCCGTACGGGCTGCCCGACTACGCAGCCATTCGTCCCGAGCACTATCTGCCGGCGTTCGAGCAGGCGTTCGCGGACCACACCGAGGAGGTGTCGGCGATCACGCGCGTGCGGTCGATGCCGACGTTCGAGAACACCCTGGTGCCGCTGGAAGAGAGCGGACGGCTCCTCGGGGACATCGCGAGGACCTTCTACACGGTGTCCTCAGCCGACGCGACAACCGAGATCCAGGAGATCGAGGAGCAGCTGGCGCCGCTCATGTCGGCGCATCAGGACTCGATCCAGCTGGACTCCGCGCTGTTCTGGCGCATCAAGACGATCCACGATCACCTCGACGAGCTCGACCTGACCCCCGAGCAGCGTTACCTCGTGGAACGCCACCACACCGAGATGGCCCACGCGGGCGCCGGCCTCGACGATGAGGCGAAGCAGCGCCTGACCGAGCTCAACCAGCGGCTCTCGACACTCACGACGCAGTTCGAGAAGAACCTGCTCGCCGACACCAACGACCTCGCGATCGTGTTCGACGACGCCTCCGAGCTCGACGGGCTCTCCGAAGGCGAGCTCTCCGCGGCGGCGCAGGCGGCCGCGGACCGCGGGCTGGAAGGCAAGTGGGTGGTGACCCTCACGCTCTTCACCGGCCACCCCTACCTCTCGAGCCTGACCGATCGGGACTCGCGTGCCCGCCTGCTCGCGGCATCCCGTTCTCGCGGCTCGCGCGGCAACGAGAACGACAACCGCGCCACGCTCCTCGAGATCGTGCGTCTGCGCGCCGAACGCGCCGCCCTGCTCGGCTACGACTCCCACGCCGCGTACGTCACGTCGGACGAGACCGCCGGCTCACCCGCAGCCGTCCACGACCTGCTGCGGCAGCTCGCCGCGCCGGCGGCTCGGAACGCCCGTCGCGAGCAGGCCAAGCTGCAGGCCATCATCGACGCGGGCCCCACGCCGTTCGCTCTCGAAGCGCACGACTGGGCGTTCTACACCGAGAAGGTGCGGGCCGCCGAGTACGACCTCGACCGCGCGGCGCTCCGGCCCTGGTTCGAGGCCGAGCGGGTGCTCAGGGACGGCGTGTTCCGCGCAGCGACCGACCTGTACGGCGTCACCTTCACCGAGCGCGACGACCTCGGCGGTTATCACCCCGACACACGCGTCTTCGAGGTCCACAACGCCGACGGGTCGAGGCTCGGGCTCTACATCCTCGACCTGTACACGCGCGACACGAAGCGCGGCGGCGCGTGGATGAACTCGATCGTGCTGCAGTCGCGCCTGCGCGGCACGCAGCCGATCGTGGTCAACAACCTCAACGTGCCGAAGCCGGCCGAGGGGCGCCCGACTCTGCTCAGCCTCGACGAGGTGACCACGCTGTTCCACGAGTTCGGCCACGCCCTGCACGGTCTGTTCGCGACCGTCACGTACCCGCACTTCGCCGGCACCAATGTCTATCGCGACTTCGTCGAGTTCCCGAGCCAGGTCAACGAGATGTGGATCTACTGGCCCGAGATCCTCGCGTCGTATGCCCGACACATCGACACCGACGAGCCGCTCCCCGCCGCGATCGTCGAGAAGCTCCACGCCTCTGAGGCGTTCAACCAGGGCTTCGCGACGAGCGAGTACCTCGCGGCAGCGTGGCTCGACCAGGCGTGGCATTCCCTGTCGGTCGAGGAGGCCGCAGCCGATATCGATGTCGCGGCCTTCGAGGCCGCTGCCCTCGCCGACATCGGCCTCGACGACCCCGTTGTGCCCACGCGCTATTCGTCGACGTACTTCGCCCACGTGTTCTCGGGCGGCTACAGCGCCGGCTACTACTCCTACATCTGGAGCGAGGTGCTCGACGCCGACACGGTGGAGTGGTTCCGCGAGAACGGCGGCCTCCGCCGCGAGAACGGCGATCGGTTCCGCGGGCGGCTGCTGGGCGTGGGTGGGTCGAAGGACCCGCTCGAGGCCTACCGCGACTTCCGTGGGCGGGACGCCGAGATCGAGCCGCTCCTGGAACGACGGGGTCTGGTCGGCTAACGGCCTCGTCCATTGTGGGAGACCGCCCACGCGGCCGCCGCCGCACGGGACGGCGCGCCCAGCTTCGTCCGGGCGTTCGCGACGTGTCGGTGCACGGTGTGGACGCTCAGGTGGAGTTCGGCGGCGATCTGAGCATCCGTCAGGCCGCGCGCCACGAGGAGGAGCACCTCGTGCTCCCTCGGCGAGATCGGCGAGCTCGCGGCGGCCGACGAGGGACTCGCTGGGGAGTCGGAGTGTCGCACTGAACCGGCGGAGCGCAGCACGTCTGCGGCCAGCGCGTCCGGCGGAACGCCGTCGAAAGCGAGTGCGTGGCGCAGGAGGGCCGCCGCGTCGCCGTGCCACGGATGGTGATCGGCGCCGTCCAGGATCTCGAGGGTCGCGTGCGGGATCGCCGCCGCAGCGGCCGCACCCAACGCGAGCCGGATCGCGCGATCGCCGCGCCGGTGGAGCACAAGCGTCGGCGCCTGCACCGCTGCGGCCGCTTCGCGCGCGTCGAACGAGTACACGGCCGCCAACCCCGCCGCCGCCGCGTCGGCGGTGGCCGTGGAGCGCTGATGACGTGCGAACGCCTGTCGCTGCGCCGGCGTCGCATCGGGATAGAAGATGTCGGACATGACCCGAGAACTCACTCCCCAGCTGCGCCGCACCAGCTCGACGAGGGCGGCGCGATCGGGGGCGGAGGCGATGGACGACCCGTCGAGATAGGCGCCCGCCAGCACCAGCCGATTCACGCGCCGGGGGTAGCGCGCAGCGAACTCCACCGCGACGGCGCAGCCGGATGAACCCGCGAACAGCGTCGCCGCCGGCACTTCGGCGGCATCCATCACGGCTCGCATCGCCTCGATGTGAGGCTCGAGATCTGCCGGCGTCAGCTGTCGCGAACGTGAGAGCCCACTGCCCGGCGGATCCATGCGGATCACCCGGCGGTGCCGCGCGATCGCCTCGACGAACGACCGGAACGGGGCGTACTCCCAGTCGCGCTCCAGGTGGCTCATCCACCACCCGCCCACGACGACGGGGTAACCCGTGCCGGTCTCCGACCACGCGACGTCGTCGGAGCCCGACCACGCGTAGTTGACGGCGACAGGGCTGGACACGACATCAGTATGGGCCACGGTCCCGCTCGCGGGCAGCGGCCAGGACCGTGGCGACGCCATCGATCGCTCGCGCGCGATCGTCACGGGTCCAGCCGGGAGAACGACCAGGTCGGGCCGGGCCATCGCGACCGGCGGCTCGGTCCCTACCGCGGCCGTCCCGCCGTCCTGATCACGCGCTGATGCTTGAGCGCCACCCACGTCGCGTCGGCTCGCGCCACGAGTCCACCGACCGCATCCACCATCGCGACGGAAGTCTCGAACCTTCTCCCGCTGTGCTCGCGCGTCCAGCTGTGAACGACGAGGTGCTCGCCCACCCGTGGACGCCGCTCGATGCGTGCTGTCATCGTGCCCAGCAGGCACAGCGTTCCCTCATCGAGGGCACGGGCCGGATAGCTCGGGCAGTCGAGGGCTGCCCACACCGCGGCGTAGCGGGCATGCCCCGCATGTGCGAAAGGCACATCCACTGTCCACGGGGCTACCAGGCGATCAGGGCCGCCGGGGACCGCACCGGGTGTCACGTGCATCCCGTCGGGGCGATCCGGCCCGCAGACGATGCAATCGGCGAGCGGATGCCGCACGCCGACGAGCGGATGCCGCGATCGTGCGACGAGAGCGTCGGCGAAGGAGGGTGCAGCGGGAACCGGACCGTCGGACAGCCGGCCGGGGTGGGCGCGGGCGACCGCCTTGCGTCGATCCAATAGGACGACACCACCCCGTCCATCGTCCTGGACCGCCAGCTGCCGCGCGAGGGGAACGGGGCGCTGGAGGACGACGGTGACGGTGTCGGAGTCGACGTGCTGCGCGATCGAGCCGGCGGCGAATCCGCCGTTGGCGTATCGTCGTGGGCCGTTCAGCTCGCGGTCGATGAGCAGCTCTCCTATGCGGGAGCCCGCCTCGGGTGCGACGGCCGACCTCGCGGCGCGCGGAGGCGATGCGATGTCGGTGGACGCGGTGCTGTCGTGGAGTGAAGACGAAGCGAAGGTGTACATGCCACGAGTACACCGGTGCGGTCTTACCCGGCGCGTCGCCCGGAGTCGCCATTCGCGGGATGGCCCGATCGGGCAATCCCGCGCGGCGGCCGGCGCCGCGCGGCGGACAGTGCGCACCCGCGTCAGAGGATGCCGATCTCCAGCGCGAAGGCGCGCACGCGCTCGGCCATGACGGCGGGCACTTCGGCGACCGCGAAGTGCCCGCCCTCGTCGAGCCTCTCGAACACGCGCAGGTCGCGGTAGAAGCGGCGAGCGAGCGACTCGGGGTAGTCGCCCTCGTGGCGCTGGATATGAACGGATGCCGGGATCACGACGGGCGGCATCTCGTCCGGCTGGTCGGCGCCTTCGTAGTACGGGCGGAACGACGTGCCGATGCTCTGGGTGGTCCAGTAGATCATCGCCTCGGTGAGGATGCGATCGCGGGAGATCGTGCGTTCCACCGCTCGAGGGTCGCCCGCAGGCGTGTCGCTCCACTCCACGAGCTTCTCTGTCAGCCATGCGAGCAGCCCTGCGGGTGAGTCGTTCAGGGCTGCCGCGAGCGTGTCGGGCCGTGTCGCCTGCACATGTCCGTACGCGCCGTTGGCGCCGCCCCACTGCTCGAGGCGAGCGAAGAAGGCGACCTCATCGCGAGCGGTGAGTCCGGGGCGCTCCGCCATCGACGGGAAGTGGGAATGGGTGACGACGACACCCGCGACGGCCTCCGGATACGACCCCGCGATCAGGTCGTTGACGTTCGCGGAGACGTCTTCACCGTATGTGAGGTAGGAGGCATACCCGAGCACCTCGGTCATGAGAGCGTGCATCGTCGCGGCCAGCCTCGTCTCGGTCATCCCACCGTCGGTGTAGGCGGTCGAGTACGCGAAGCCGGGAAAGCTCGGCACGACCACGTGGAAGTCGGGGAGCAGATCGGCGAAATCGAGTTGCAGCGCGAAGGTGTGCGGCCATCCGTGCATCACCAGGAGGGCGGGAGCGTCGTCGCGCGCGGACCGAAGATGCGCGAAGTGGATCGTGGCGTCGCCGATGTCGGCGAGGAACTGCGGGTGGGCGTTGAGCCACGCTTCACGCGCTCGCCAGTCCCAGTTGCGCCACGCCGTCATGAGGTCGTCGAGGTAGTCCGCGGTCATGCCGGAGGGCGGTCGCCGAGGCGAATCCGGAAGAGGCCGGAACCGATCGAGGCGCGCCCGCAGGTCGGCGAGGTCGGGCTCGGGAACGTGGATCTGGAAGGGACGGACCGTCGGCATGCGCCGAACCTACTCGGCGGGTGCGACACCTTCCCGCTTGACGGCGCGCATCAGCTCGCGGACGCGGGCGAAGGTCGGCACCTCGACGTTCGCGAGACCGGTGACCGTGGTCGCAGTCGGCGGGTGATGCCGGCTCACCGCCACCACGCCGTGATCGCCGCCCACGATGATGAGATCCTCCTCGTCGAGCCAGACTCCGCGGCCGTAGCCGAGTCCGTCACCGGCATCGGCCGTCACCCTCTCGGTGAGCAGCGTGACGAGCGACGGATCGACGATGCGCCCGGCCAGGAGTGCCCGCCAGAAACGGTGCAGATCGCCCGCCGTGGAGTGCGCTCCGCCGTCCCCCGACCCGACTACCGGCAGCTCGAACACGTTGGTGCGGCCGTTGTCCTTGTAACCGGTGGCGGTGCCGGGCGGAAGCATGTCGGAGCGCGGGAAGCCCGACGCCGCCATCGCCGCCGGCTCGAAGACTCGCGTGCGGACGAGGTCGGCGAACGGCATGCCCGCGACCCGCTCGGCGATGATCGCGAGTACGACGTAGCCGCCGTTGCAGTACGAGAACCGCTCTCCGGCGCGGAACTTGGTTGGAAAGCCCTCGAGCATCGGCAGGTACGCCGGGGTGGAGTCGAGCTGCTGCACGGGCACGCTCAGCGGCGCCAGCGCGTCGACCTCTTCGTCGAGATAGTCCCCGATGCCGGAGGTGTGAGTCAGCAGGTGGTCGACGGTGACATCGTCGGCGATGAGGGGCAGGTCGCCTCCGAGGATCTCCCGTGCGCGCGTGTTCTGACTCAGGAGGCCGTCGCCGATGAGGGACAGTGTCGTGAGTGCCGTGAAGGTCTTCGTGCCGCTGGCCAGTCCGAAGCGCGTCTCCGGAGTGTTGGGTGCTCCCGCCGTGCGGTCGGCGAGACCGACAGCCCATTCGCCCAGCACCTGATCGCCGCGCCGCACGCTGACGACGCCCGAGAAGCCGTCGAGGTCTGGAACGACGTCGCCCATTCGGGACTCCTGTGGTGGCGCGACTGCCGTCAGGCGCTCTTGCGCTTCTCCCGCAGCACGAGCGTCGGCGGAGCGCCCTCGTCGACCGCGGCACGCGTGACGATCACCTTGTCGACATCGTCGGTCGAGGGAATCTCGAACATGATCGGACCGAGAACGTCCTCGAGGATCGCGCGAAGGCCGCGCGCACCGGTCTTGCGTGCGACCGCGAGGTCGGCGATCGCCTCGAGCGCCTCACGGTCGAACTCGAGGGTGACGCCATCGAGTTCGAACATGCGGTGGTACTGCTTGACCAGAGCGTTCTTCGGCTCGGTGAGGATCTCCATGAGCGCCTCGCGGTCGAGCGGCGAGACCGAGGCGACGACGGGGAGCCGGCCGATGAACTCGGGGATCAGTCCGAACTTATGCAGGTCTTCCGGCTGCACGTCGCCGAACAGGTTGAGGTCTTCGTCCTTGCGGTGCAGCGAGGCGCCGAAGCCGACGCCGTGCTTTCCGACGCGAGAGGAGATGATGTCTTCCAGCCCGGCGAAGGCGCCCGCGACGATGAAAAGCACGTTCGTCGTATCGATCTGGATGAACTCCTGGTGGGGGTGCTTGCGGCCGCCCTGCGGCGGGACCGAGGCGACAGTGCCCTCGAGGATCTTGAGCAGCGCCTGCTGCACGCCCTCTCCCGAGACGTCGCGGGTGATCGACGGATTCTCGGCCTTGCGCGCGATCTTGTCGACCTCGTCGATGTAGATGATGCCGGTCTCGGCGCGCTTCGTGTCGAAGTCGGCGGCCTGCAGCAGCTTGAGGAGGATGTTCTCGACGTCTTCGCCGACGTAGCCGGCCTCGGTCAGCGCGGTGGCGTCGGCGACCGCGAACGGCACGTTGAGGCGCTTCGCCAGCGTCTGAGCAAGATAGGTCTTGCCGCAGCCCGTCGGGCCGAGGAGCAGGATGTTGCTCTTGGCGATCTCGATCTCATCCGCCCGCTGCTCGGCCGACTGGATCGTGCCGTGCGCGCGCACGCGCTTGTAGTGGTTGTAGACGGCCACCGAAAGGGCGCGCTTCGCGGCGTGCTGGCCGACCACGTACTCCTCGAGGAAGGCGAAGATCTCGCGCGGCTTCGGCAGATCGAAGTCGGCGACGACGCCGGACGACGACTCGGCCATACGCTCTTCGATGATCTCGTTGCACAGCTCGACGCACTCGTCGCAGATGTAGACGCCGGGTCCGGCGATCAACTGCTGGACCTGCTTCTGGCTCTTTCCGCAGAAGGAGCACTTGAACAAGTCGGCGCTCTCACCGATGCGTGCCATGCCGCTCCTCCTCGTACGTCGGGGGCAAGCCCCCCAGCTGTTCTCCGAGCCTAATAGCTCACGCCGACATGCGGCGGCATTGCGACGCACGTTGTGGACGGTTCGCGGAGAGAGAACCCGCGCCGCACACGCTCAGCGCCCCGCCGCCCGGATCACCGGGTGGCGGGGCGCTGAGCTCTGCGGGTCG
>DATEOM010000243.1:0-2392 GCA_035274105.1 Microbacterium sp. | reverse complement strand
GCTGGGCATACCGACGGCGTACGTGCCCTACGCCGTGGGCAACGGCGAGCAGGCGCTGAACGCCTCATCCGCGGTCCGCGCGGGCGCGGCGATCCTGATTCCGGATGCTGAGTTCACGGGCGATCGCGTGCGGTCGGAGGTTGTGCCACTCCTGGCCGACGAGCCCCGTCGCGCGGCGATGGCGGCGGCCGCAGCATCCGTCGGCACCCGCACCGGAACCGAGAACGTCGTCGCGATGATCGACGACGCCCTCCGCAGCTGAGATGATCCGGGCCACGGCAGCGGTGCTCGTCGCGCTGGGCGCGATCGCACTGAGCGGCTGCGTCGCGGGCCCGGGGGGACCGAAGGGCGGACCGACCCCGACCGCGTTCATCGAGCGCGAGGAGCTGCCGTCGTGCGGCGCCGTCGAGCTCGGGCAGGGCGAGGAGATCCCCTCCGGCGACATCGCGTGTCTGGAGGAAGCCACCATGGCGGGGGCCGAGCTGGCCGTGACGCGGCCGACGGTCGAGGGCGACCCGATCACGCAGTACTACCGTGTTCTCCCGGGCGGCGGGTGGGAGATCTACACCGACATGACCCGGGACGCGTACGGCGAGGGCTGGTGGCTCGACGAGTGCCCCGACGCCCTGTCGATGTCGCAGCTGGGAGAGTGCACGAGCACGCGGCTGTGATTAGGCGCCCGCGGGGGCACCAGGGGAGCGCAGCGCCGCGGTGACGATCGCCAGGGCTTCCTCCGCGTCGAGATGGAGGTCTCGCACCTGCGCAGCGAAGGCCGCAGCGGCACGCTGCAGCTGTTGACGCGCGGGGTCGGCGTCGAAGGCGACGAACGTGCCGTTGCGGCCGCGGGTCTCGATGATGCCGGATGCCTCGAGCTCGCGGTACGCGCGCGCGACCGTGCCGGGCGCGATACCCAGGTCTTCCGCGAGGCGACGCACCGTGGGCAGGCGCGCGCCCGGGGCCAGCTCGCCGGACGCGACCGCGTCGACGAGGCCGGTGCGCAGCTGCTCGAACGGCGGAACGGGGGAGGACGGGTCGACGACGATCATGCGGGTGCTCCTTCCGTCGATGTCCCGCGGCGCGCACTCGATCGTGCCGGCATCTGTACCAACGTGTCAATACAGAACGGATGCTGCCACCCCATGCCTGCCCAGCGCGCCGGGGGCGCAGCATCCGTCGCCCAACTTAGACTTGACCGGTCATGATCAGACCCGATCTCAGTCTTCCCATTCCCGACGACATCACCGCCGCCCACTTCATCGGAATCGGCGGATCCGGCATGTCGGGGCTCGCCCGCATGTATCTGGAGCGCGGGATCCGCGTGTCGGGCTCGGACCGTGCCGACAGCAAGGCGCTGCGCGAACTCGCCGAGCTCGGTGCGACCGTCTACGTCGGGCACGACGCCGCGAACCTCGCCGACGATGTCGACACGGTCGTGCACACCGGGGCGATCTGGCCCGAGAATCCCGAGTTCGTGCTCGCCAAGGAGCGCGGCCTCCACGTGATCCATCGCTCGCAGGCCCTGTACTGGCTGATCGGCGGACGCCGGCTCGTGTCCGTCGCCGGCGCGCACGGCAAGACCACGTCGACGGGCATGATCGTCACGGCGCTGCGCGACCTGGGCGTCCAGCCGACCTTCGTCAACGGCGGCGTGATCGCGCAGCTCGGCGTCTCGAGCGGCAGCGGCGACGACGACCTCTTCGTGATCGAGGCCGACGAGTCGGACGGCACGTTCGTCCTCTACGACACGTCGATCGCGCTCATCACGAACGTCGACCCCGACCACCTGGACCACTGGGGCACGCGCGACGCGTTCTATGCCGCCTTCGCCCGGTTCGCGAACGAGGCGCGCGAGGCGGTCGTGATCTCGTCCGACGATGCGGGCGCGCAGCTCGTCGCCGCGCAGCTCACCCACCCGCACGTCGTGACCTTCGGCGAGGCGGAAGGCGCCACGGTGCGGGTCACCGACATCGTCACCGACGGCCCGGTCTCGTTCCGTCTCACGCACGAGGGCGTCACCGTCGATGCGCAGCTGCCGGTCCCCGGCGCCCACAATGCGGTCAACGCCGCCGGCGCGGTCGCGGTGCTCCTCACGCTCGGCCACGACCTCGAGCCCGCCGTCCGCGCCGTCGAGGGCTTCGCCGGCACGGTGCGCCGCTTCGAGCTGCACGGCGTCGAGCGCGGCGTCAGCGTGTTCGACGACTACGCCCACCACCCGACCGAGGTCGCCGCCGCGCTCGCGGCCGCGCGCTCGGTCGTCGGCGACGGACGCCTCATCGCGATCCAGCAGCCGCACACCTACTCGCGCACGCAGGAGATGTACCGCGAGTTCGCCGAGGTGCTCGAACAGTTCGCCGACCACACCGTCATGCTCGACGTCTACGGGGCGCGGGAA
>DATEOM010000242.1:0-2202 GCA_035274105.1 Microbacterium sp. | reverse complement strand
CGACCTGGTTCGCGGTGTCGATGTCGGTGTTCGTGCTGATCGGCGCGGTCGCGTCCTTCGCCCTGCCGCTCGGCGCCGAAGCCGACCACGGCCACGACCACGGCGATTCCCCGCTCGTTGAGCGAGCGAGGAACGAGCGAGCCGAAACGCCCGAGCGCGGTCACGACGATGACCACGACCACGGGGGCAAGCCTGTCCCAGATACCCGAGGCGTTTCGACTTCGGGCGCTAGAGCGCCCTTCGCTCAACGACCGGGGGCCGGGCACCCGCTCGGCCCTGCCGCCACCGTCGTGGGCGGGGTGGCGGCATCCGGGGTCGTCGTCCTCACCCTCGTGCTGCCCCCGGCCTCGCTGAGCGCCGAGCTCGCGATGTCGCGCGACGTGGGCGCCACGCCGCTGTTCGGCGGAGCCGACACGGTGCAGCTGGCCTCGACCGGCGACACGGCCTCGTTCGGGGTCGGCGAGTGGGCGACGGTGTTCGCGACGGCGACCAACCCCGACGCGTTCGACGGCGAGCCCGTCGAACTCACCGGCTTCGTGACGCCCGGCGACGACGGCGCCTTCGATCTCACGCGCCTCGTCATCACGCACTGCGTCATCGACGCGCAGCCCGCGAGCCTGCCCGTCGTTGCCGGCGACGGCGCGCCCGGCACCGGGCAGTGGGTCACGATCACCGGCACCGTGCGCTCCTCGTCGGATGGGCAGCTCGTGGTCGACGCCGCCGCCGTCGAGGAGATCGCCGAGCCCGAGGACCCGTATGAGTACTGACGCGACCTCACGTCGTTCGCGGTCGCGGCGTCGTCGGGGCCGCGCGTTCGCCGGAACCTTCGCGATCGTCGCGGGGCTCCTCGCCGTCTTCGGGCTCGCCGGGGCGGCAGCGAGCGTCGCGCAGGGTCCGCGGGTGACGGAGGCGTACGTGGATCCGCAAGCGGCGGCCGCAGCATCCGGTGCCCGTCTCATCGTCACCACGACGCAGTCGCTCGCCGAAGTCGATCCCTCGCAGATCACCATCACCCCGGCGACGCCGTTCGCCGTCGACACGTCGGGGCGGAGCGTCGGCGTGCGGTTCACGCTGCCGCTGTGGGACGACACCGAGTACACCGTCACGATCGACGACGTCGCGTCGCTCGGCGGCGGGCCGACGGCGACGATCACGCAGACGTTCCAGACCCCCGCGGCGGAGGTGTTCCTCATGCAGCGGGGGACGAACGCCGGCGACCTCATCTACCGCACCGATCTCACCGGGCAGAACGCGGTTCCGGTGTTCCGGCACGCGCACATCGAGGACTTCCGCGCGACGGCCCAGCACCTCGTCGTCTCGGTGCGCACGGACGACGACCAGGCCGGGCTCATCGTCACCGACCTCGACGGCGAGAACGCGCACGAGCTGCCGCTCCCGGGCGACGGGTACGTGTCGAATCTGCAGACCGCCGACCGCGGCGAACGCATCGGGTACACCTTCTCGGATGCCGAGCTCAGCGCCGACTCCGGCCGTGAGAGCCTGCTCTACACGGCGTCGCTCAGCGATCCGGCCGCCGAGCCGGTCGCGATCGAGGTCGAGGGCGCCGATCCTCGCGTCGCGGAGTGGCGGTTCGTGCCCGACACCGACAGCATCCTGCTGCTCTCGTTCGACGGCTCGCTGCTGCTGACGGGATCGGATGCCTCGGCCGGCGCGCCGACCGCGCTCGGCGACGCGTTGACGATCGAGGGCATCGCCCGTGGTTCCAGCGAGGCGGTCGTCGACAGGGTCGACCGGGCGACCGTGATCGACCTCACCGACGCCAGCGAGGCCGACCTCGTCGCTCCCGACACCGACCTCGGCGGCACGACCTCGGTGACGCCGCTTCCCGACGGGTCGACGCTGCGCACCGCCGCGGTGCTCGACGCCGGCGGCGTGCCGACCGGACGTACGTCGGTCGCCCACGTCGACGCCGACGGCGCGACGACCGTGCTCACCGAGATCGCCGACACGGATGCCGTCATCCAGGTGTGCGTGTCGCCCAGCGCCCGCTACCTCGCGGTGCTCGTGGCGCCCGACGCGGTGACGAACTCGTACGACACGTATCAGCACCCGCTGCCGACGCGCCCCGAGACGCGCATCCTCGAGGTGGACGACGGCGATCCCGTCGTCGCCCTCAACGGCGCCTCGATCTCGTGGTGCCAGGTGCCGCCCCGCTGAGCGCGCTCTTTACGCCCCGGAGGC
>DATEOM010000241.1:0-5394 GCA_035274105.1 Microbacterium sp. | reverse complement strand
CTCCCCCGCCCCAGCGCGTCCGATCGCGGCCGTCCGTCAGGAGCGGCTCCGGTCCCACCGGCTGAGTGCCCCCGCCGGCACGGTCGCCGAGGCGGCCCGCCACATGCTCGCGACGCAGAGCCAGGAGTTCTGGGGCGGACGCTGGGCGCTCGCCGCGCGCACCCGCGGCCGCGCGACGGTGCGCGACGTCGACGCCGCCTACGACCGCGGCGAGATCGTGCGCTCGTGGACGATGCGCGGCACCATCCACACCATCCCCACGGCCGACCTCGAGTGGGTGCTCTCGATCACCGCCGAGCGGCAGCGACGGCAGGCGGCTGCCGTCCACCGCGCCGAAGGCATCGACGCCGACGAAGTCGGCCGCGCCGAGCGCCTTGCGCGCGGGGCGCTGGGCGGAGGCAACCGCCTCAGCCGCAAAGAGCTGTTCGAGGTGTGGGAGCAGGGCGGCGTGTCGACCGCCCGCCAGCGGGGCTATCACCTGCTGGTCGCGCTGTCGCTGCGCACCGTGCTGTGCCAGGGCCCGGTCGTGCCCCGCGAGAGCGGGCCGACCCGCGAGCAGTACTGGGTGCTCGCCGACGAGTGGATCACGGCTGCCGCCGCCCCGGCCGATCCGCTCGCCGAGTTCTTCGTCCGCTACATCGCCTCGCACGGCCCGGCCGGCCCCCGCGACTTCGCGTGGTGGACCGGGCTGCCGCTCGGGGTCTCCCGCACCGCGGCGGAGGCGGCATCCCATCGCCTGCGTGTCGGCGCGGACGAACCCGAGCCGCAGTACGTGCTCGCCGGTGCGGCGCCCCGCCGCAGCGCCGCGGCTCCCGAGGTCGTGGCGCTGCCGCCGTTCGAGGAGTACTACCTCTCGTACGTCGACCGCACCGTGCCCTGCGCGCCGGAGTTCCTCAGCGCGATCGGGCCGAGCATGAACGGCATCGTGCGACCCATCCTCGTCGCCCGCGGCGAGGCGGTCGGCGTGTGGACGCACTCGCTGGCGGTCGGCCGCCACGCCGAGTCTCCCGTGCCCGAGCTGTTCACCCCCGGTGCCGCGACCGACGACGAGATCGCCGCCGCGCTCGACCGCTACCGCGACTTCATCACGGCGTAGCGCCGGGGTCGCGCCGCCCGGCCCTCACGTCAAGCACCGAACCGTCACGCGACACGCCGGGGCGCAGCATCCATCTCCGGCGGGTCGCTGTTGCCGACCCGTGTTTCGGCAAGAGCAACCTTTCGCCGAGCGACCGACGGTCACGCGTGGCGGTCGAGGAAGTCGTAGACCTCGTTGTCGTCGACGCCCGGGAACGCGCCGCGGGGGAGCGGCGAGAACATCTGCATGTGCACGCGTGCGCTCGGCCAGGCCTTGCCCGCCCAGCGCTCCGAGACGTCGGAGGCGACGCGGCGGCAGCACGACTCGTCGGGGCACGTCGAGGTCGCGCGCTTCTGCGTCTCACGGCCGCGGAACCATCGCGCGTCGTCGAAGGGTACGCCGACGGTGATCGAGAACTCGCCCTCGGCGGTGGTGCCGGTCTGCGTCGAGCACCAGTAGGTGCCGGCGGGGGTGTCGGTGTACTGGTAGTGCTCGGTGGTGCGGTTCTGCTCCGAGAAGGCGGCGCGGGCGGAGAACTTGCGGCAGGCGATCTGGCCGTCGACGGCGCCCGTGACGTCCATCGGGAGCGGGAGGTCGTCGTTCTCGTACACGCGTGAGATCGCGCCCGAGCCGTCGACGCGGAGGAAGTGCAGCTTGATCCCCAGGTGGTGCGTCACGAGGTTGGTGAGCCGCATGCCCGCCGCCTCGTGCGTCACGCCGAACGCGTCACGGAAGTCCTCGACGGCGAGATTGCGGTCCTTCTTGGCCTGCTGCAGGAACGCGACCGACGCGGTCTCCGGCATGAGGCAGCAGGCGGCGTAGTAGTTGATCTCGAGCCGCTGCTGCAGGAAGTCGGCGTAGTCGGTCGGCCTCTCGTGCCCCAGCAGGCGGTGGGCCATGGCCTGCAGCGCCATCGACCGCAGGCCGTGGCCGCCGGGGATCGACGCCGGCGGCAGGTAGATGCGGCCGTGCTCGAGGTCGGTCACCGAGCGCGTCGAGTGCGGGAGGTCGTTCACGTAGATCAGCTCGAAGCCGAGCTTCTCGGCCATGATGCTGACGGTGCGGTGCGTGAGGGCGCCCGACACGTGCCCCGCCGCCTTGAGCTGCTTCTCGGCGAGTTTCTCGATGTCGGGGAGGTAGTTGTCGCGATCGCGCATCATGAGCCGGAGTTCGGTGTTGGCGCGGCGCGCCTCTTCGGGCGTCGCGATGGCCTCGCGCTCGCGGCGCTGCAGCTCGCGGTGCAGGCCCAGGATCGATTCGATGGTGTCGTCCGACATGCCCTTCGTCACCTTGATCGGCGTGACGCCGAGCTGGCGGAAGACGGACCCCGACTGCGCGCGCTCGAGCTCGATCTCGAGCGCGGCGCGGCGGTTGGGCGGCTCCGCCGAGAGGAGGTCGCCGACCTCGACGCCGGTCGTCGACGCGATCGCCTGCAGCAGCGACAGCTTCGGCTCGCGCTTGCCGTTCTCGATGAGGCTGAGCTGGCTTCCGGCGACCCCGACCAGCGCTCCGAGCTCGTCGAGCGTGTAGCCGTGGGCGAGACGCTGATGACGGATGCGGTGGCCCAGGGTCGACAGTTCGAGCGGTGTGGGGGGCATTCCTTGATGCTAGCGAAAGAATCGCAACTCTTGACACCAGATTTCGTGGGAAGAGGTGACCGTTACGCCCGAAAGTAGAGGAAGAGCACGAATCTGCATCAACGAGGAGCGACACCATGGCCCTTGCCGACATCTTCACCCGAACCGAAGGCTCCACCTCCGCCCGTCCCACTCTCACCCGGACGTATGGCGAAGCGCCGACCGTTCAGGGCGAGGGCATGGCCGCACTGCGCGCCTGGGTCGAGGAGATCGCCGCGCTCACCCAGCCCGCCCGTATCCACTGGGTCGACGGCTCCCGCGCCGAGAACGACGCGCTGCTGCGCGAGATGGTCGACGAGGGCAAGCTCATCAAGCTCAACCCCGAGTGGCGGCCGGGCTCGTACCTCGCCCGCTCGCACCCGAGCGATGTGGCGCGCACCGAGGCCCGCACGTTCATCGCGTCCGAGCGCGAAGAGGATGCCGGTCCCACGAACAACTGGGCCGCTCCCGACGAGATCCGCGCCACCATCACCCCGCTGTTCGAGGGATCGATGAAGGGCCGCACGATGTACGTCGTGCCGTTCTCGATGGGCCCCGTCGGCGGCCCGCTGTCGCACATCGGCGTACAGGTCACCGACAGCGCCTACGCCGTGACCTCGATCGGCATCATGACGCGCGTCGGCACCGAGGTGCTCCGCGAGATCGCCGGCGGCGCGCACTGGGTCAAGACCGTGCACTCGGTGGGCGCACCGCTGCAGCCCGGCCAGGCCGACGTCGCGTGGCCGTGCAACGACGAGAAGTACATCGTCCACTTCCCCGACACGCTCGAGGTGTGGTCGTACGGCTCGGGCTACGGCGGCAACGCGATCCTCGCGAAGAAGTGCTTCGCGCTGCGCATCGCCTCGGTCATCGGCCGTGAGGAGGGCTGGCTCGCCGAGCACATGCTGCTCATCCGCGTCATCGACCCGGCAGGCCGCGCGTACCACATCGCCGCCGCGTTCCCCTCCGCGTGCGGCAAGACGAACCTCGCGATGCTCCGCCCGACGATCCCCGGCTGGCGCGTCGAGACCCTCGGCGACGACATCGCGTGGCTGCGTCCGGGCGAGGACGGGCGCCTGTGGGCCATCAACCCCGAGGCCGGCTTCTTCGGCGTCGCGCCGGGCACCGGCCAGTCGACCAACGTCACCGCGGTCGAGACGCTGTGGGGCAACACGATCTTCACCAACGTGGCGCTGCGCCCCGACGGCGACGTGTGGTGGGAGGGCCTCACCGACGAGCCGCCGGCAGAGCTGACCGACTGGGAGGGCAACCCGTGGACGCCGGCATCCGGTCGTCCCGCCGCCCACCCGAACTCGCGCTTCACCGTCGCCGCGGCCCAGTGCCCGCAGATCGCCGACGACTGGGACGCCCCGCAGGGCGTGCCGCTCGACGCGATCCTGTTCGGCGGCCGCCGCGCCACCAACGTCCCGCTCGTGGTCGAGGCCACCGACTGGACGCACGGCGTCTTCATGGGCTCCAACATCTCGTCCGAGAAGACGGCGGCGCAGGAGGGGACGGTCGGCGAGCTGCGCCGCGACCCCTTCGCGATGCTCCCGTTCTGCGGCTACAACATGGCCGACTACTTCGGCCACTGGCTCAAGATCGGCCAGCAGCTGCGCTTCGACCGCGCGCCGCGCGTGTTCCAGGTCAACTGGTTCCGCAAGGGCACGGACGGCCGCTTCCTGTGGCCCGGCTTCGGCGACAACTCGCGCGTGATCGACTGGATCATCCGCCGCATCGAGGGCGAGGTCGGCGCGGTCGAGAGCCCGATCGGCCGCCTGCCCCGCAGCGAGGACCTCGACCTCGACGGCATCGAGGTGCCGCAGGCCGACCTCGACGAGCTGTTCGCGGTCGACTCGCAGCTGTGGCTGCACGAGGCCGACCTGACCGAGGAGTTCTACCGCACCTTCGACGGCCGCGTGCCGGCCCCGCTGTGGGCCGAGCTGGCGGCGCTGCGCTACCGCCTGCAGCGCGCCTGACCGTCGCACAGACTGGCGCCCGGCCCTCTTCTTGGCAGAGGGGCCGGGCGCCTGAGCGACCTGCGGTGTCACACCCACCGCCCGGTCGACACGGATGCCCCGGCCCCACCTGTGCGGGAGGCCGGGGCATTCTTCTGCCTCCCGACGTCTCCCAGATCAGGAGATCTGACGGACGCAGGACGATTTCGCGGCGATCGTCGTGTCTGCGTCAGATCTCCTGATCTCGTCGAAGCGGTCGGTCAGCGACTCACACCAGCAGCTGGTGCTTCGCGAGGTCGCGGTACAGCGGGGTCGACGCGACGAGCTCGGAGTGCGTGCCCTGGCCGACGACCCGGCCGTGCTCCATCACCACGATGTGGTCGCTGTCGACGACGGTCGACAGGCGGTGTGCGATCACGACGAGCGTGCGGCCCGCCGCGACGGCGTCGATCGCCTCGCGCATGCGCTGCTCGTTGAGCCCGTCGAGCGACGACGTCGACTCGTCGAGCAGCAGGATCGGGGGAGCGGCCAGCAGCGCCCGCGCGATGGCGAGGCGCTGGCGCTCGCCGCCCGACAGCATCACGCCCGACTCGCCCACGGGAGCGTCGACGCCGAGCGGGTTGCGGTCGAGCACCTCGCCGAGGTTCACGGCGCGCAGCACGGCCTCGCACTCCGCATCGGTCGCCTCGGGCGACGCCAGTCGCAGGTTGTCGCCGATGGTTCCGGCGAGGGTCGGCGCGTCCTG
>DATEOM010000240.1:0-2273 GCA_035274105.1 Microbacterium sp. | reverse complement strand
CGCCGAGCGCAGCCGCCTTGACGTCGTTCTCGACCTGCACCGGCACGCCCAGCGCGGGCGCGACGGCGGCGGCGAGGTCCAGTTCGTCGACCCCGAGGTTCACCGCGTGCACGACGCGGCCGGTGCCCGGCTCGATCTGACCCGGGATGCCGACCCCGACCGACCGCACCGCCGAGAGGTCGACGCCGGCCTCCGAGCCGAGCGCACGCACCGCGTCGAGGACGGTCTGGGCCACAGCATCCGGTCCCCAACCCGTAGGGATGCGCAGGCGACCCGCGATCGCACCCTCGGCGTCGACCGCGACGGCGTCGGTCTTGGTCCCGCCGACGTCCAGCCCGACCTTCATCGGCCAGCCTCCCCGTGGGAGGCGGCGTGATCCTTCGCGCGCATCAGCCCTTGACCGCCCCCGCGACGAGACCGCTGGTCATGCGGCCCTGGACGATCACGAAGAACACGATGACGGGGATCGCGACGATGGTCGAAGCGGCCATCACCTCGCCCCAGTCGATCGCGCGGCTCGAGCTCTGCTGCACGAAGCCGCGCAGCCACAGCGGAAGGGTCTGGTTCTCGGCGTTCATGATCACCAGCGCGACCGTGAACTCGTTCCAGCACTGCAGGAAGGCGAAAACGCCCGACGCCACGAGGCCCGGGGCGAGCAGGGGCAGCGTGATGCGCATGAAGGCCTGTGTCCGGCTCAGGCCGTCGACCATCGCCGCCTCCTCGAGTTCGGCGGGAACCCCGGTGACGAAGCCGCGCAGCATCCACACCGTGAACGGCACGACCGCGGCGATGTAGAGCAGGCTCAGGCCGAAGACGTTCGACAGGAGGCCCAGCTCGCTCATCATCTTGTACTGCGCGATGAACAGGCCCTCCGCGGGGAGCATCTGGATGATGAGGATCGCGAGCACGAAGGTGGTGCGACCCCGGAAGCGGAAGCGGCTGATCGCGACCGACGCGAGGAACGCGAACAGCAGGCAGAAGAACACCGCGATGATCGTGACGGCGAGGCTGATGCCGAGGGCGCTGAAGAACGAGCCGTCGATCACGCCGCGGTAGTTGGCGAACGAGCCGCCGAACGGCAGGAACGTCGGGGTGAACGACTCGAGCGTCGCGGACGACAGCATCGACGAGTTGACCATCCAGTAGACGGGGAACACCCAGATCGCGGCCACCACGATCGCCAGGACGCTCCAGCCCCAGGTCGCCGCCCGGCCGCGACGGGGGCGCCTGGGCGCCGGTGCGGAGGTGCGCGAGGATCCCGAGCGAGCCGGCGGCGCCGTGGTCGGCGCGAGTTGTGCGGACGCGGACATCAGGCCTGGTCCTCCTTCAGGAGACTGCGGATGTAGAACCAGCTGAGGACGATGGTGAGCGCGAGCACGAAGATCGCCATCGCGGCCCCCTGGCCGTAGTTGAGGCCGGCGACGCCCATCTTGTAGATGTACGTGCCGAGCAGGTCGTAGTCGCTCGAGTTCGAGCCGGCGTCCTGCAGCATCGTGATCTGCGTGAACACGCGCAGGTCCCAGATCAGGTTGAGGAGCAGCACGATCATGATGACCGGCCGGATGATCGGCAGCACGATGTAGCGCAGGCGCTGCCAGCCGGTGGCGCCGTCGAGCTGGCTGGCCTCGACCATCTCGGTCGACACCTGGGTGAGGCCCGCGTACGCGGAGAAGGCGACGAACGGCACCGACATCCAGACCACGATGACCGATGCGACGATGAAGAACACGAAGGGCTCTCCGCCGATCCAGTTGAACTGGTTCATCTCGACGCCGGGGATGAGGTCGAGCAGGTAGTTGACGACACCGCGGCGGCGGTCGAACAGCCAGATCCAGACCGTCATGGCAGCGACCACGGGCATGGCCCACGCCAGCAGCAGCGCGATCTGCAGCGTGATGCGCACACCAGCGTGCACCCGCGTCATCAGCAGCGCCATCGCCATGCCGAGGACGACGGTGACGGCGGCGGTCACCAGACAGAAGATGATCGAGCGGATCGCGACCTCCCAGAACGTGGGGCTGGTGGCGATCGCGATGTAGTTCTCGAGTCCGACGAAGTCGGGGGCCTTGCCGCCGAGCTGCTGCAGCGCGCCGTACTTCTGGAAGGACGTGATGACCTGCCACACGACCGGATAGCCCATGCCGAACAGCAGGATGGCGATCGCGGGGATCAGCAGGAACAGGGGAACCGGGGATCGGCGCCGCGCGCCGGCGGATTCGTCGGCGCGGTCCTCGCGGCCGGCGCGAAGCTTGCCACCGATTCCGGTGGTGGGG
>DATEOM010000239.1:0-3954 GCA_035274105.1 Microbacterium sp. | reverse complement strand
CATCAGTGCACCTTGAAGTGGTCGAAGGGTTCGAGGCACGCCCGGCACTCGTACAGCGCCTTGCACGACGTCGAGCCGAACCGCGCGAGCTCCCGCGTGTCGAGCGATCCGCACCGCGGGCATCGCACCGACAGCTGCAGGCGGATCGGCCCGCTCACCGCCGCACGCCCGGTGGGCGGAGCGATGCCGTACTCGACGAGCTTGTGCTTACCGGCATCCGTCATCCAGTCCGTGGTCCACGCGGGAGCCAGCACAAGCCGCACGTCGATGTCGTCGAAGCCCGCCGAGGTGAGCGCGAGCACGACGTCGTCGCGGATCGCGTCCATCGCAGGGCAGCCCGAGTACGTCGGCGTGATCGTGACGGTCACGCGCCCCGCGTCGACGGCGACGTCGCGCAGCACGCCGAGATCCTCGATCGTCAGGACCGGGACCTCGGGATCGAGGACGGATGCCGCCACCTCCCACGCCCGCTCGCGCGTCGACGCCGGTCGCTGGGCCTGTCGAAGCGTCACCATGTCGCCCCCGGGTGCTGCCGTGCGAGCACCTGCATCTCGGCGAGCAGGTACCCGAGCGTCGAGAAGTGCGACCCACGCCGCCCGCCGGCGGACGACATCGGCGTGGCGGGCACCTCGAGCTCGGCCTCCGCGAAGACTGCGGCGATCACCGCGTCGAACTCGGACTGCAGCGTCGATGGTCGCACGGCGACCCCGTCGAGCCGATCGATCAACGGCTCGTCGCGGAACAGCTCGCCCACGTACGGCCACACATCGCCGATCGCGCGGACCATGCGCCGACGCGACTCGTCCGTGCCGCCCGCGAGCCGCAGCGTCCACTGCACGGCGTGGTCGCGGTGGTACTCGACCTCCTTGACCGCCTTCGCGGCGATCGCGGCGAGCGTCTCGTCGGACGACTCCTGCAGCGCCGTGTACAGGGCGAATAGGTACACGGATGCTGCCAACTGGCGCGCGATCGTCTGCGCGAAGTCTCCGTTCGGCTGCTCGAAGAGCCAGGCGCTGCGGAACTCCAGCTCGTCGCGCCAGTACGCGAGGTCGTCCTCGGTGCGGTCGTCGTAGGTTCCGGCGTAGCGGAGGAAGGAGCGCGCGTGCCCGAGCAGGTCGAGGGCGACGTTGGCGAGCGCGACGTCCTCCTCGAGCTCGGGGGCGCGGGCGATCCAGGCGCCGAGCTGCTGCGACAGCACGAGCGCGTCGTCGCCGAGCCAGAGCGCGTACTCGGCGACGTCCGCCGTGGCCGCGCGGCCCTCGCCGCCGGCGAGCTCGGCCGACAGCTCGACCCGCTCGACGGTGACGTCGCCGTGCGGGTACTCCTCCCCGGTTTGGGGCGCGTTCTCTCCGTTGGGGCGCACATTCTCCGCCCCAACGGACGAATCGCGCCCCAAACCCGGGTGGCCGATGGTGGTCACAGGTGAGGCACCCCCTCCGACGCCGTGTAGTACGTCGCGTGGCGGTAGTTCTTGCCCGCGGGGCTCTCGAAGAACGCCCCCTTCGAGTCGGGGTCGCTCGTCGTGATCGCGTCGGCGGGCACGACCCAGATCGACGTGCCCTCTCCTCGGCGCGTGTACAGGTCACGGGCGTTGCGCAGCGCGAGCTCGGCATCGGGCGCGTGCAGCGACCCGGCATGCACGTGGCTGAGCCCGCGGTTCGCCCGCACGAACACCTCCCACAGCGGCCACGACTCGCGCGGCGAGGCACCCGGGGTCGTCATGATCCGACCTCCCTCGTCGGCACGGTGGGTTTCGGCTCTGCGTTTCGGCCCGCAGGCTCGCTCAACGACCGGGACGCGACCTGCTGCTTGCGGGCGTACTCGGCGGCGGCCTCGCGCACCCAGGCGCCGTCCTCGTGCGCGTTCCGGCGGTTGCGGATGCGCTCCTCGTTCATCGGTCCGCGTCCGGCGAGCACCTCGTGGAACTCCGTCCAGTCGATCTCGCTGGTGTGCCACCGCCCCGCCGACGAGTCCCACCGCAGCTCAGGGTCGGGCAGAGTCACACCCAGCACCGCGGCCTGGGGCACCAGCATCCCGATGAACCGCTGCCGCAGGTCGTCGTTCGAGAAGCGCTTGATCTTCCATGCCATCGACTGCGCCGAGTTCGGCGACTCGTCGTCGGGCGGCCCGAACATCATCAGGCTCGGCCAGTACCAGCGGTCCACGGCATCCTGCGCCATCTGCCGCTGGGCGGGTGAGCCCTGCATCAGCGTCAGCAGGATCTCGAACCCCTGCCGCTGGTGGAACGACTCCTCCTTGCAGATGCGCACCATCGCCCGGCCGTACGGGCCGTACGACGCGCGGCACAGCGGCACCTGGTTGCAGATCGCGGCGCCGTCGACCAGCCAGCCGATCGCGCCCATGTCGGCCCACGTCGGCGTGGGGTAGTTGAAGATCGACGAATACCGGGCCCGCCCTTCGATGAGCTGCTCCGTCATCTCGTCGCGCGTGATGCCGAGGGTCTGCGCCGCCGAGTACAAGTAGAGCCCGTGGCCGGCCTCGTCCTGCACCTTCGCCATCAGGATGGCCTTGCGCTTGAGGCTCGGCGCGCGCGAGATCCAGTTGCCCTCGGGCTGCATCCCGATGATCTCGGAATGCGCGTGCTGCGAGATCTGCCGGATCAGCGTCTTGCGATAGGCCGCCGGCATCCAGTCCCGCGGCTCGATGCGCGAGTCGGCCTCGATGATCGCGTCGAACGCCGCCTGCTCGGCGAACTCGTCGATCAGCGTCTCGGTCGTCATCATCGACTCCTTATTTACAGACCGTTCGTTCAGTAAGTTTACTACGAGCCCCGGCTCACGCACCCTCGAGCTGATCTCGGCCGTCCCGCGCCCTCTGTCCCCCTTGCCGAAACACGGGCCGGAGACCTCGACACGCCGGGGACGGATGCTGCGCCCCGGCGTGTTGCGTGACGGACCCGTGTTTCGGCAACGAGACGCCGGGCGTCAGCCCTCGGGGTGGGTGCGCCGGGTCGTCAGCGACCGGCCGCGGAACTCGGCGACGACGTCGCCGGTCTCGTCGGTGACGGTAACGTCGTACAGGCCGTTGCGCCCCGAGAGGATGCGCCGCCGCGCGTGCGCCGTCAGAGTCTGGCCCGCGTGCGTCGCCTTGAGGAACGAGATGTCGGCGCCGGCGGCCACGGTGACGTCGTCGTCCTCGTTGCAGGCCATGGCGAACGCCGTGTCGGCGAGCGCGAACACCATCCCGCCGTGCGTGATCGCGAACCCGTTCGTCATGTCGTCGCGCACCCGCATCGACACGACCGCCTCGCCCGGCTCGTCGCGCTCGACGACCATGCCGAGCGCGGCGGACGCGCGGTCGCGCTGCAGCATGCGGCGCTGCCCGGTGAAGTGCGCGGCAGGGTCGCTCATGCGCCCACCCCGGCGGACGCTGCCGTCACGGATGCGGCGGCCGCAGCATCCGTGTCCGCCGTCTTCGCGACCAGGGTGAGCACGTCGTACGTCGCGACGACCTCGTCGCGCTGGTTGAGGATGACGGCATCCCACCGCACCTCGCCGTACTCGTCGGTCTCGCGCGGGGTGATCTGCTTCGCGGTGAGCACGACCCGGATCTCATCGCCGGGTGACACCGGCGTCATGAAGCGCAGGTTCTCGAGGCCGTAGTTGGCGAGCACGGGACCGGGCTCGGGGTCGACGAAGAGCCCCGCCGCCCACGACACGAGCAGGTACCCGTGCGCGACGCGACCCGGGAAGAACGGGTTCGCGGCGGCGGCCTCCTCGTCCATGTGGGCGTAGAAGAGGTCGCCGGTGAAGTTCGCGAACGTCTCGATGTCGTCGAGCGTCACGGGCCGCAGCGGCGACGCGATCTGGTCGCCGATCGCGAGTTCGGCCAGCGACTTGCGGAACGGGTGACGATCGGAACGGGATGCTGCGCCCTGGTGCCACACGCCGGTCAGGGCCGTCAGCATCGCGGGCGAGCCCTGCACCGCCGTGC
>DATEOM010000238.1:0-3079 GCA_035274105.1 Microbacterium sp. | reverse complement strand
CGCCGCGTTCGAGACGAACTCGAAGTGCGGGGTGCCGCCGCGGATGATGACGCCCAGCGCCACGACCGCGTCGGCCCCGGCCTCGAGCGCGGCCTTGGCCACCACGGGAAGCTCGAACGAGCCGGGCACGCGCACGAGGCGGTGCGAGGCGCCGGCGGCGTCGGCGGCCCGCGCGGCTCCCGCGATGAGGCCGTCGGTGATCGTCTCGTGCCAGGTGCCCGCGACGACGACCACGTCGAGTCCGCTGCCGTCGACGGGTGCTGTGGCCTCGGGTGCGCCCTTGCCGCTCATCGTTCTGCTCCTTCGTGCATGTGGGCGATGGCGTCTGCCAGGTCCGCCTCGTCGATCAGGTGGCCCATGCGATCGCGCTTCGTCGCCAGGTACTGGTGGTTGTTCGGGCCGACGCCGACCAGCAGCGGCACCTGCTCGACGATGTCGAGGCCGAGATCGCGCAGCTGCTTGACCTTGTCGGTGTTGTTCGTCAGCAGGCGCACCTTCTCCACACCGAGGTCGGTGAGGATGCCGGCAGCGGCCGCGTAGTCGCGCGCGTCGGCCGGGAGGCCGAGCGCGAGGTTGGCGTCGACGGTGTCGAGGCCGCGCTCCTGGAGCGAGTACGCGCGCAGCTTGTTGATGAGCCCGATGCCGCGGCCCTCGTGGCCGCGCATGTAGATGACCACGCCGCCGTCCTGCTCGATGGCATCGAGGGCGGCCTCGAGCTGCGGGCCGCACTCGCACTTGAGCGAGCCGAACGCCTCGCCGGTCAGGCACTCCGAGTGCACGCGCACGAGCGGCGCGTCGCCGAGCTCGCCCGACACGACCGCGATGTGGTCGGTGCCGGTGACGCGGTCCTTGTACGCGAGGAAGCGGAACTCGCCGTGCGCCGTGGGCACGTGCGCCTCGGCCCGCAGGCTCACGCGTCGCTTGTGGGCGCTGCGCGCGGCGGGGTCGCACGGCGCGTTCTCGTCGAGGTAGGCGGCGAGCTGCTCGATCGTGATGACCGGGATGCCGTACTCGGCGCCGAGCTCCTGCAGCCCCGGCAGCCGCATCATGCTGCCGTCCTCGGCGACGACCTCGCCGATGACGCCGACCGGCGCGAGGTCGGCGAGCTTCATGAGCTCGACGGCGGCCTCGGTGTGACCGGCGCGCTCGCGTACGCCGCCGTCGACGGCGCGCAGCGGCAGGATGTGGCCGGGGCGGATCACGCTGGTGGGCGTCGACTCGGGGTTCGCGAGGACGTTGAGGGTGTGGGCGCGGTCGGCGGCGCTGATGCCCGTCGAGACGCTGTCGGCGGCATCCACGCTCACCGTGTAGGCGGTGCCCCGGGCGTCCTCGTTGTTCTCGACCATCGGCGGCAGGTCGAGGCGGTCGGCCCAGTCGGCGGGCATCGGCGCGCACAGGAAGCCGCTCGTCCAGCGGACCGTCCACGCGACCCACTCGGGGGTGGCGAGCTGGGCCGACAGGATCACGTCGCCCTCGTTCTCGCGGTTCTCATCGTCCGCGACGATGACCGGCCGGCCGGCGCGCAGCGCCTCCAAGGCCTCGGGGATCGTGGCAAGGCTCATTTCGAGCCTCCTTCCGTGGGTGCGGACGCGTCCGCGGGCAGTTCGGTGGGCGCGAAGGCCAGCAATCGCTGCACGTGGCGCGCCAGGATGTCGGTCTCGAGGTTGACGCGGTCGCCCGCCACGCGCGCGCCGAGGGTCGTCGCGGCGAGTGTCTCGGGGATGAGGGAGACCTCGAACCAGCCGTCACCGGGACCGGCGGGGCTGGCGCCGCTCACGGTGAGCGAGACGCCGTCGACCGCGATCGAGCCCTTGTCGACGACGAGCGGGGCGAGCTCAGCCGGGACGGAGATGCGCAGCACCTGCCACTCGGCGCCCGGGCGCACCTCGAGCACCTCGCCGGTGCCGTCGATGTGGCCCTGCACGATGTGCCCGCCGAGGCGGCCGTGGGCCGCCGTCGCCCGCTCGAGGTTGACGACGCGGCCGGCGGCGACGCCCTCGAGCGTCGACATGTCGAGCGTCTGCTTCATGACGTCGGCGGTGAACCAGTCGGCGCCCTGTTCGACGACGGTCAGGCACACGCCGCTGACCGCGATGGAGTCGCCGTGCGCGGCATCCGACACCGCCTTCGGCCCGCGCACCGTCACGCGCACGCCGTCTCCCGACGGCTCGACAGCGGTGACCTCGCCGATCTCCTCGATGATTCCGGTGAACATCACTCGTCTCCTTCCGACGCGGGGTGGGCGACGAACAGCAGATCGTCGCCGAGGGGGATGACGGATGCCACGGCCAGGCGTCGCGCCTCGCTCATGGTGGTCACCCCGATGTCCTGCACCGCGACCCGTTCGCCGCCGAGCAGCACCGGTGCCACGTACACGAGCAGCTCGTCGGCGAGGCGCTCGCGCAGGAACGACGCCGCGACGGCCGGCCCGCCCTCGACGAACACGCGCTGCACGCCGCGGTGTCGCAGGTCTTCGAGCGCGGCGGCCAGACCGCCCGAGTCGTCATCGCCCGGATACTGGAGGAACCCGTGAGGATGCTGCCGCACAGCCGCCGCATCGGGCACGGCGCGGGAGCCCATGACGACCGGGACGGGCTGGTGGGCGAGCAGCGAGCCGTCCTCGGCGCGGGCGGTCAGCGCGGGGTCGTCGGCGAGAACGGTGCCGGTGCCGGCCACGATCGCGTCGGCCTCGGCGCGCCGACGGTGGACATCGGCACGCGCCTGCGGGCCGGTGATCCACTTGCTCGTGCCGTCGGGTGCGGCGGCCCGGCCGTCGAGGCTCTGGGCCCACTTGACGGTGACGTGCGGGCGGCCGAGGCGCTGCACCGTCAGCCACGAGTCGAGCAGCGCGATCGCCTCGTCGGCGAGAAGACCCGCCTCGACCTCGACGCCGGCCGCGCGGAGCCGCGTGCCGCCGCCGGAAGAATGGTCGCCGGGATCGGCGATCGCGTAGACCACGCGCGTGACACCGGCAGCGATGAGCGCCTCGGAGCAGGGGCCGGTGCGCCCCGTGTGGTTGCACGGTTCGAGAGTCACGATCGCGGTCGCGCCGCGCGCGGCGCCGGGCGCGAGCCGGGAC
>DATEOM010000237.1:0-4339 GCA_035274105.1 Microbacterium sp. | reverse complement strand
AGTCCGAGCGAGAACGTCGACGTCGCCTGCAGGAACTGCGCGTTCGGCTCCGTGAAGGTGACGACGACGGTGTGCTCGTCCGGCACCTCGATGCTCTCGAGATCGGCGAGGTACGACGAGCCGAGGCTCGCCTTGGCGCCGAGCGCCTGGATGGCCTCGAAGTTCGTCTTGACGGATGCCGCGTCGATCGGCTCGCCGTCGGCATACGTGGGGCCGTCCTGCAGCGTGAACGTGAAGCTCGTCGCGTCGTCGTTCACGTCGAACTCCTCGGCGAGCCACGGCAGGATCTCGCCGGTCTCGGGGTCCTGGATCGTCAGCGAGGCGACGGTCTGGCGCGCGATGGCGATCGCGTCGTTGTTGCCGACCTGCTGCGGGTCGATGCACTGGCTGTCGACCGCGATCGCGAAGGTCAGGTTGCCGCCGGTCACGGGCTCGGCTTCGGCGGAAGCGGACGGGGCGGGGTCGCCGGCGCCGGTCGCGCACGCGGTGAGCGTGAGCGCGACGACGCCGATCGCCGCGAGTGCGGCGGTACGGGGTCGGGTGAACGACATGGTGTCTCCAGAAGCTGTGGCTGGTGAGTCGCGGCGGGCGTGCCGGCTCGTGCCCTCAGCGTCTCGGAGAGGCTTCGTCGGTCTCGACCGCGCCTGTCACGCGGCGTGAACGTCGGTCACGACCGTTCACGCCCCGTCATCCGGCGTCATGTTCCGCAGTCACTTCGTGCGGGTCCCGCGTCCGATCCACGACCCAAAGTGACTGCGGACGCCGTGCGCGAACGCCGCGTGGCATGCACGCCCCGTGGCGTGCACGCCCCGTGGCGTGCACGTTCCGTGCCATGCACGTTCCGCAGTCATGTTTCGCGGGTGTGTGAGCGCGCGCACCCGCAGAAGATGACTGCGGAACAGATGGGTTGGGGGTTGGGGGTTGGGCTTGGAAGCTGGGGCTACGGGGCGACGGGGGTGGCGAGGAGGAGCCGGGCGGCGAGGGCTCCGGCCACCACGTCGGTTTGGCGCAGCGACAGCGAGTTCGCCGCCGGGCGGGTGAAGGCGCCGGCCTCGGTCTGCGACGTGAAGGGGCCGATCGCGAACAGCGTGTCGTGGGGCTGGCCGTCGCGGCGCAGCACGCGGCCGTCGTCGGCGACCCGCACGCGGCCGAGCGAGCCCGAGTACTCGGCATCCGTCACGTGCAGCACGCTGCCGTGCACCGTCGCGAGCTCGCGCAGCGCGACGTTCGTGCTGAGCTCCGCGTCGGCGGCGGGCAGCCACGCGTCCACGAGCGACCCCGCGACCGTCTCACCCGGCACTCGGGGGCTGGATGCTGCGAACCCGCGCGGCTCGACCGCGACGGTGACGTCGGGGCCGAGGAAGCGCACGACTCCGGCGTCGGCGAGGGCGAGCAGCTCCTCGAGCCGGTGCGGGGGCGGACCGCTCGCCAGGTAGCTGAAGAAGGTGTGCCACCGCACCGGCAGCGTGTACGCGCGGGACCGGGCGGTGAAGCGCTCCTTGGGGATCTCCGACAGCGCCATGAACGACAGCAGCGCCGCGATGAACACGCCCTGCGCGGGACTGCGCTCCTGCGTCGTGCGCAGCTCGAGGTCGTCCACGATGTGTTCTCGCACCCGCGCGTGCGCGTCGCCCGCATCCGCGAACCCCGCGTCCGCGAACGGCCGGTCGAACGCGGCGACGTCGAACCGGTCGAGCGGGTCGGGCACCACGGCGGCGATCGCGGCGCGCAGGGCGGGGTCGTCCCAGGCGTGCGCCTGCAGCACCGGGCGGAACTCGTCCCACGTGCCCGAGACCCGGCCGGGGTGCCCGGTGAACAGCTCCCGGTAGTGGCCGTGCAGCAGCTCGGCCGCGACCAGCGGCCACACGTCGCGGTCGAAGTCGATCGGCCGGCCGGCGTCGAGGAGCGCGGCGATGCCGTCGGGCGTGAGCACATCGCGCTGGGGCGGCGCGCCCTGCAGCGTCGAGGTCACCTTCGAGCGGTACGGCACTCCGCGGCGCGAGCCGAGGTGCAGCCGGGGCTCCTGGCCTGACGGCAGGTAACGCAGCGCGCCGCCGGCGTCGCGGTCGAACCGGCCGCCGCGCCCCTGCGTGAGGAGCACGACGAGGTCGACCGCCGCGAGACCCATGCCCCGCACGATCACGTCGGCGCCGGGTTCCAGCTCCGAGAGGTCGGCGTCCGCGGTGAACGCCGGGCCCACGTACACGAGCCCGTCCCGCGCCGCCGCGGCAGCGAGCTCCGCCGACGCCGGGTCGGGTTCGCGCTCGGTGTGACCGAGGCAGTAGGCGACAGCATCCGTCACGATCTCGCGACCGTTCGCGAGCGAAACCAGGTGCCGCCCGCCGACCGCGGGCCGCACCGACGTCACCGTGTCGCTGTGGAGCCGGATCGTCACGCCCGCCGGCGCGCTCGCCGCGGTGCGGCGGAAGAACCAGTCGAGGTAGTGGCTGTGCAGGCGCCGCGTCGGGAAGCCCTCGGGCGTGAGCGCACCCGCCTCGGCGGCCGACAGCTCGTCGAGCTCGACGTCGTGAAGCTCGCCCGCGCGCCACTGCTCGAGCCACTCGCTGAGCGACGGCCCGGGGCGCACCGGCCCCTCGATCGTGCAGCTGTCGTCGGTGAACACCGTGACGTCGCGGGTCATCGAGTTGAGCTTCAAGAGGGGCGACTGCGCGTGCCGCCAGATGCGTCCGGCTCCGGGTGGATGCGGGTCGACGAAGTCGATGTCGAGCAGCGTGTGCTCGTCCGCGCGCGCCAGCACGCGTTCGAGGAGCATGATCGCCCGGGGGCCGGCTCCGACGAACAGCAGGCGCGCGCGGTCGCTCATCGTGCCGCGAGCGCCGGTGCGGCGACGGGCGCCGGAAGGCCCAGCAGGTCGCGCAGCGTCGCACCCTCTTCATACGATTGCCGGTACGAACCGCGCTCCTGCAGCAGCGGCACGACGCGCTCGGCGAACTCGTCGAGTCCGTGGGGCGTCAGGTGCCCGACGACGGTGAACCCGTCGGTGGCGCGCTCCTGCACGTACCGGTCGATCTCGGCGGCGATGTGCTCCGGCGTGCCGACGAAGGTCGGGGTGGCCGTCAGCCGGATGACGGTTTCACGGATGCTGAGCCCTTCGGTCTCCGACAGCTCTCGCAGCTTCGCGATCCGGGCGCGCACCGCGGCGTGCCGGTTGGCCCAGCCGCGCGCGGTCTCGTTGCCGGTGTCGGGGTCGACGTCGGGGAGCGGGCCCTCGGGGTCGTAGCCCGAGAGGTCGCGGCCCCACACCTGCTCGACGTAGGTGAGCGCGACCTCGGGCCGCACCTGCTGCAGCGCGACCTCGCGGGCGCGCTCGCGCGCCTCGCCGTCGGTGTCGCCGATCGAGAAGGTCACGGCGGGCAGGATCTTGAGCGAGTCCTCCTCGCGGCCGTACTGCGCCAGGCGCCCCTTGACGTCGTCGTAGAACGCGCGCGCGTCGTCGAACTCCTGGTGCAGCGAGAAGATCACCTCGGCGTGCTCGGCGCCGAACGTGCGTCCGTCGGCCGAGTCGCCGGCCTGCACGATCACCGGGCGTCCCTGCGGGGAGCGGGGCACGTCGAACAGCGCGTCGACGTCGAACTGCGCGCCGGCGTGGCGCACGCGCGCGGGGACGCCGTCGTCGAGGAAGACGCCGGACGCAGCATCCGCCCGCACACCGTCCTCCGGCCACGAGTCCCACAGCTCTTTCGCGAGCGCCGCGAACTCGCGGGCGCGCTCGTAGCGGTCGGCGTGGTCGAGATAGCCGCCGCGGCGGAAGTTCGCGCCGTGGAACGCGTCGGAGCTCGTGACCGCGTTCCAGCCCGCGCGCCCGCCGGAGAGGTGGTCGAGCGTCGCCAGCTCGCGCGCCAACTCGTAGGGCTCGTTGAACGTGGTGTTGAGCGTGCCGACGACGCCGACGTGCTCGGTGATCGCGGCGACCGCGGCGAGGATCGACAGCGTGTTCGGGCGGCCCAGCACGTCGAGCTCGTGGATGCGGCCCTTGTGCTCGCGCAGGCGCAGGCCCTCGGCGAGGAAGACGTAGTCGAACAGCCCGCGCTCGGCCGTCGCGGCGAAGTGCTCGAACGACTCGACCTCGATCTGGCTGCCGGCGGTCGGGTCGGTCCAGACGGTGGTGCTGTTGACGCCCGGGAAGTGGGCGGCGAGGTGGATCTGGCGCGTCATCAGAGTTTTGACCTGTTCGCACGCAAGTGGGTGTATGCCAACCATGAACCTGACGAAAATGCCGTGATCCTGGAGTACGCGTTTACATTCGAATAGGCCCTGCCCCGGATTTCTCGCACGTGTGAGAAACGCGGCTACCGTCTGTCCCGGTTGCGCCTGCCAA
>DATEOM010000236.1:0-2269 GCA_035274105.1 Microbacterium sp. | reverse complement strand
GGACGCGGTCGATGCCGCGGTCGGCCGGGCGGCAGCATCCGTCTCCCTTCCACAGGCCGGCGACGAGACGCGGCTGGAGGTGATCGCGGCCTCGGCCGGCTCGTCGCTCTCGCCCCTCACGAGCCGCACCGCACCCGGCGAGCGGGAGACCTCCGCCGCGCAGCCGACCGCGCGCGACGACGCGTACGACCTGCCCTACGTGCGGATGCGCGTCAGCCTGCCCGAGGACGGCGGTGCCGTCTCGTGGAGCGGTCGCACGGTCGGCCGCGCCGCGGTGCGCCTCTCGGTGTGGGCTCCGGCGTCCGGAACGGCACGGCACGAGGGGTGGCGGGCGCTGGACGAAGCCGCGGGCGCGGCGACGGCGACGGATGCTGCGGCCACTGCACCCGTGCGGCTCGAGGGCGTCGTGCGCGAGGATGAGGTGGTCGGCGGCACCGCCGACCTGCTGGTGCAGGTCGTGCCGCGGGGGCGGTCGGCGGCCGCCGCCGCTGACGGGCTCGCCGATCCCGCAGACTACGATCTCGCCCTCGGACACATCACCGACACGCAGTACTACTCCGAGGCGTACCCCGAGGTCTACGCCGGCGAGGTCGCGTGGCTGGCCGAGAACGCCGACGCGCGCAAGCTCGCGTTCGTCACGCACACGGGCGATCTCATCCAGAACTGGGTCGATCCCGGCCAGACGGAACAACGGGCACGCCGCGAGTACGAGGTGGCATCGCGGCTGCAGGGCGTGCTCGATGCGAACGGCGTCGCCAACAGCGTGCTGCCCGGCAACCACGACAACAAGCGCGGCGTGAGCAACGATCTGTTCAACGAGTACTTCGGCCCCGAGCGGTACCGCGACCGGCCGTGGTTCGGCGGATCGCTCACCGCGGACGACAACAGTGCGAACTGGTCGTCGTTCGAGGCGGGCGGCGCGCGGTTCGTGATGATCTCGCTCCCATACGCCTACGGCGAGCGCGAGATCGCCTGGGCCGAAGACGTCGTGGCGGCCCACCGGGACGCCAACATCGTCATCTCGACGCACGAGCACCTCACGCCCGCCACAGCCGAAACCGACGCCGAACGATCGACCACGTCGCGGTGGGCCTCGCACGGCGACGTGCTGTGGGAGCGGGTCGTGGCGCCGAACCGCAACGTCGTGCTCGTGCTGTCGGGCCACTTCCACGGGCTCGGCGCGATCGTCACCGAGAACTCCGGGGGCATCCCGGGGCACACGGTGCTCGAGGCGCTCGCGGATTACCAGGAGTTCCGCACGCCGACGGGGGAGCGGGCGACCGGGTTCCAGCGGCTGCTGCAGGTCGATCTCGCGGCGGGCGTGCTGGCGGTCGACACCTTCTCCGTGCCGCTCGGCGCCACCGCGAGCCATCCCTACGACTACACGCAGTTCCTTCCCGATGACGGCGACGCCGCGACCCCGTCGAACGAACGGCCGTGGCGGATCCTCGCCCAAGGTCTGCAGCACCGCTACACCGAGGAGAACGACGCCTTCGCCGTGCCGCTGGCTCTGCAGTACGCGAAGGCGGTGGAGACGGATGCCGTCGCCCTCGTGCGCGACTGACGTCTCACGCCGGGTGCCGCGACAGCCGCGGGGCGCCCGGGCGTGCCTGGCCGCGGCACTACGCTGAGAACGTGACGACCGGACGCGACGACGACGCCCTCACGTGGGACGGCGACGACGATCCCACGCTCGACCACGGTGCGACCGGCGAGCCGGAGGGCGAGCCCGAGATCCCGGCCGCGTCGCCGCCGGCCGAGCTCCCGGACGGCTTCACCGCCGTGGGCAAGGGCAGCGAGACGCTGGGCTCGACGGATGCGCCGGCCGCAGCATCCGTCTCCGAACCGTCCACCGCCGCGCCCGAGCGCCAGCCGATGGGCAACGGCGCGCTGATCGCGTTCGGCGTGCTCGGCGGGGTGTACGCCCTGTACGCGATCGGGTGGCTCATCGGCGGCCTGCGACTGCAGGGCAGGGCGCAGTACCTCGTGCTCGACGTGATGTACCAGGGAAGCCTGTGGCTCGCCGTGCTCGCCCCGCTGCTGTGGTTCGCCACGACCCTGCTGCTGACCCGCACCTCGCGCCCATGGGTGCGGTTCGTCTGGCTCGGCGCGGGAGCGGTGCTGCTGCTGCCCTGGCCGTTCGTGATGATCGGGGCGATCGGACGATGAGCGACGAGATGATGGATGCTGCCGCCCCGGCCGTCAGACGGGGCAAGACGCCCACCTGGCTCGTGGCGACGATCTCGGGCGTCGCCGGTCTGTTCTACGC
>DATEOM010000235.1:0-4409 GCA_035274105.1 Microbacterium sp. | reverse complement strand
GCGGATGATGACGCCGACGACCCAGTTGATGAGGGTGATGATGATCGCCGCGAGGACGCCCCACCAGAAGTCCTCGACCCGCAGGCCCCAGTTCCAGAAGCTGGTGAACCACGCGGTGAGCCACAGCAGGAAGGCGTTGATCAGGAGGCCGATGAGACCGAGCGTGAGGATGTAGAGCGGGAACGCCAGCACCTTGATGACGGTGCCGATGATCGTGTTCACGAGCGCAAAGATCGCGGCGACGATCAGCAGGGTCAGGATCAGCTGCAGCGTCTCGCCCGGCGGGAAGGGGATGACCGAGACCTGGAGCGCCGGGATCAGCGTGACGACCCAGATCGCGAAGGCGTTGATGACGACGCGGATGAGGAAGCCCATAGTGCGCCAGTCTTCCACGGCCTCGGCCGAGGGCCAATGCCCGATCATCGGCCCGAGACGCGGCATCGCGCGGCTCGTAGACTCGGGGCGTGACCGACGCTCCCGAGATCCCCGTCCGCGTGCGCCCCGAGGTCGCCGCCCTGCCCCCGTACAAGCAGGGCCGGCAGGCCGGCACAGACGCGTTCAAGCTGTCGAGCAACGAGAACCCGTTCGACCCGCTGCCCGGCGTGCTCGAGCGCGTGCGGAACGCCTCGGCGTTGAACAGATATCCGGATGCTACGGCCGCACGCCTGCGCGAACGGCTCGCCGACCGGTTCGGGGTCGGCGCCGACTCCGTCCACATCGGCGCGGGGAGCGTCTCGATCCTCGCGCAGCTCGTGCTCGCGACATCCGGTCCCGGTGACGAGGTCATCTACGCGTGGCGCTCGTTCGAGGCCTACCCGTGGCTCGCCGTCGTCGCCGGGGCGACGGCGGTGCAGGTGCCGCTCGCCGAGGGTGCCCGCCACGACCTCGACGCGATGGCCGCCGTCATCACCGACCGCACCCGCGCGATCATCGTGTGCAGCCCGAACAACCCGACCGGCCCGATCGTCACGCAGGCCGAGTTCGACGCCTTCGTCGAGAAGGTGCCGTCCGACGTGCTGGTGATCCTCGACGAGGCGTACGCCGAGTTCGTCACCGACCCCGAGTCCGTCGACGGGCTCCGCGTGCTCGGCGCGGCGGGTCGGCCGAACGTCGTCGTGCTCCGCACCTTCTCGAAGGCCTACGGGCTCGCCGCACTGCGCGTCGGCTACGCGATCGGTCACCCGCGCGTGCTCGACGCGGCGCGCAGCACCGCGATCCCGCTGTCGGTCACCGCCCACGGCGAGGAGGCCGCGCTCGCGAGCCTTGACGCCGAGGACGAACTGCTCGAGCGCGTACGTGTCATCGCCGATCGTCGAGATCGGCTCGCCGAGGGGCTCCGCGCGGCGGGCTGGGACGTTCCGGCCGCGCAGGGCAACTTCGTGTGGCTGCCGACCGGCGAGCGCACCGTGGCCTTCGCGGCGACCTTCGAGGAGGCGGGCCTGATCGTGCGGCCGTTCGCCGGCGACGGCATCCGCATCTCGGTCGGCGAGGAGGAATCCGTCGAGAAAGTGCTGCGGATCGCGGCGACGGTCGCGGCTCAGCGCGAAGGATGAGTGCCGGCGTGCTTGTCGATCGCGTGCGATGGATCGCGGCATCCATTGTCGAACGCATGCAGAATCGCGCATGCACGGAGAGATAGCGTGAATTCATGACCCCGGTCGACGATCACGCCCTGGTGCGGTTCCTGGACGCGGACGGAACGTTCGCGCCGAGCCCCGCCGCCGAACCGTATCGGGAGGCCGTCGAGAGTCTCGGCGACGCCGACCTCGAGACGTTCTACCGCGACATGGCCGTCATCCGCGCGTTCGACGTGCAGGCGACCCACCTGCAGCGGCAGGGCCAGCTCGCGCTCTGGCCGCCGAGCTACGGCCAGGAGGCCGCGCAGGTGGGCTCCGCCCGCGCCGCACGTGCGCAGGACCACCTCTTCCCGTCGTATCGCGAGCACGTCGTCACGAAGATCCGCGGCGTCGACCCGATCGACATCATCCGCGTGATGCGCGGCCTGACGCACGGCGGATGGGATCCGACCGACCCGAAGAACGGCAACACCCACATCTACACGCTCGTGCTCGGCTCGCAGACGTTGCACGCCACGGGCTTCGGGATGGGGCTCGTCTTCGACGGGCGCTGCGGCACCGGCGACCTCGAGCGCGACGAGGCCGTCATCGTCTACTACGGCGACGGCGCGTCCAGCCAGGGCGACGTGCACGAGGCGATGGTCTTCGCCAACAGCTACCGCACCCCCGAGGTGTTCTTCCTCCAGAACAACCAGTGGGCGATCTCGGTGCCGGTGGCGACGCAGTCGCGCTCGCCGCTGTACAAGCGCGGCGAGGGCTACGGCATGCCGAGCACGCTCATCGACGGCAATGACGTGCTCGCGAGCTGGGCGGTGACGCGCACCGCACTCGACGCGGCGCGCGCCGGGGGCGGACCGCAGGCGATCGAGGCGATGACGTACCGGCTCGGCGCCCACACCACGAGCGACGACCCCACGAAGTACCGCACCTCCGACGAGGAGGAGTCGTGGCGCCGCCGCGACCCGATCGCGCGTATGAAGGCGTTCCTCGTCGGACGCGGCGCATCGGAGGCGTTCTTCGCCGACGTCGAGGCCGAGTCCCAGGCGCTCGCCGACGACGTGCGCACGCGCACGAACGCCCTCGGCGGCCTCGAGCGCGACGACATGTTCGCGCATGTCTACTCGGAGCAGCACCCGCTCGTCGACGAGCAGCGCCAGTGGCTCGCCGATTACGAGGCATCGCTCGAAGGAGGCGCATCGTGACCACGTCGACGACCACCACCGCGGCAGACACCGACACCGCCGCCCCCGCCGTGCAGACCCTGCCGTTCAGCCGGGCGATCAACGCCGGCCTGCGCGCAGCGCTCGCCGGCAGCGACCGCGTCCTCCTCATGGGCGAGGACATCGGCAAGCTCGGCGGCGTCTTCCGCGTGACCGAGGGTTTGCAGGCCGAGTTCGGCGAGCAGCGCGTGCTCGATACCCCGCTCGCGGAGTCGGGACTCGTCGGCACCGCGATCGGACTCGCGATGGCGGGCTTCCGGCCGGTCGTCGAGATCCAGTTCGACGGGTTCGTCTTCCCGGCGTTCGACCAGATCACGACGCAGCTCGCGAAGCTCACGAACCGCCACGAGGGCGCCCTGCAGATGCCCGTCGTGATCCGCATCCCGTACGGCGGGCACATCGGCGCCGTCGAGCACCACCAGGAGAGCCCGGAGGCGTACTTCACGCACACCGCGGGCCTCCGGGTCGTGAGCCCGTCGACGCCGAACGACGGCTACTGGATGATCCAGGACGCCATCACCTCGCCCGACCCGGTGATCTTCCTCGAGCCGAAGAGCAAGTACTGGCAGAAGGGCGAGGTCGACACCTCGGCTCGCGCGCTGCCGCTGCACGCCTCGCGGATCGTGCGCCGCGGCACCGACGTCACCCTTGTCGGCCACGGCGCGATGGTGACGACGATGCTGCAGGCCGCCGTGCTCGCCGAGTCTGAGGGCACGAGCATCGAGGTCATCGACCTCCGCTCGCTGTCGCCGGTGGACTACGGCCCGATCCTCGACTCCGTGCGCCGCACCGGCCGCATGGTCTACGCGCAGGAGGCGCCCGGTTTCACCTCGCTCGGCTCCGAGGTCGCTGCGACCGTCATGGAGCGCGCCTTCTACGCCCTCGAGGCCCCGGTGCTGCGCGTGTCGGGCTTCGACGTGCCCTTCCCGCCCGCCAAGCTCGAGGGAGCCTACCTCCCCGATGCCGACCGCATCCTCGAGGCCGTCGACCGGTCCCTCGCCTACTGAGGTTCTCGGTCGTTGAGCGAGCGAGGAACGAGCGAGTCGAAACGCCCCCGGGCGTGCGAGACCGTCGGACGCGTTTCGACTCGCAAGCTCGCTCAACGACCGGGTATCCGAAAGGACATGACATGAGCACCCAGACGTTCGTCCTCCCCGATGTCGGCGAAGGCCTCACCGAGGCCGAGATCGTCCAGTGGCGCGTCGGTCCCGGTGACAGCGTCGCCGTCAACGACGTGCTCGTCGAGATCGAGACCGCCAAGTCCCTCGTCGAACTCCCGTCCCCGTTCGCCGGCACCGTGGGCGACCTGCTCGCCGCCGAAGGTGAGACCGTGAACGTCGGGGCGGCGATCATCACGATCGCATCGGAGACGGATGCTGCGCCCCCCGCGACCGTCGGACAGTCCGAGCACGGCGAACCCGCCGAGGCCGCGGGAGAGGGCGCGGTGCTCGTAGGCTACGGCACGGGCGGCCACGTCCAGTCGCGGCGGCGCAAGCCCGCCGTTCCGGCGGAGGAGCGGGTCGCAGCATCCGTCGGCGTCATCGCGAAGCCCCCGATCCGCAAGCTCGCGCGCGATCTCGGCGTGGAGCTGTCGGCCGTCGCGCCCACCGGG
>DATEOM010000234.1:0-3142 GCA_035274105.1 Microbacterium sp. | reverse complement strand
GACGTCCTCGTCGGTGAGCGCCATCAGGATGCCGCCGACGATCATCGCCACGACGATCGCGAGCACCGTGGTCACCCAGTTGCTGCGCAGCAGCTCCTTGATGAAGACGTTCTGGCGCGGCGGCGGGGGCACCTCGCCGTCTACGGCACCGGGTGCGCCGGGTGTGGGCGCCGGGAGGTCGGGCGAACCCGTGAGCGGGCCCGAAACGGACGGAAGCTGTTCCGCGGGCAGACCCTTGAGCGGGTCTGCGCCCGCGGTGGGGTTCTGGTCATTCACGCGACGGCCTCCTCTGGCTTCTCGCCGGCCATCATCAGGCCGAGAACGTCGCGGGGCGTGTCGCCGGGCACGATGCCGACGATCGCGCCGCGGTACATCACGACGATGCGGTCGGCGAGGGCGGCGACCTCGTCGAGCTCGGTGGAGACGACGACGACCGGGATGCCGGCATCCCGCGTCTCGACGATGCGCTTGTGGATGAACTCGATCGAGCCCACGTCGACGCCGCGCGTCGGCTGCGCCGCCACGAGGAGCTTCAGCTCGCGGCTCATCTCGCGGGCGATGACGACCTTCTGCTGGTTTCCGCCCGAGAGCGTGCCGGCGGGCACGTCCGGACCCTGCGTACGGATGTCGTACTCCGAGATGCGCGCCTTCGCGAAGTCGTCGAGCACGCCGCGGCGGATCGTGCCGCCCGACACGAACGCCTTGTCGCCGGAGCGGTCGAGGATGAGATTCTCGGCCACCGTGAAGGTGCCCACGAGGCCGTCCTCGGTGCGGTCCTCGGGAACGAAGCCGACACCTTCGTCGAGGATGCCGCGCACGCTCTTGCCGACGAGCTCCACGCCGCCGAGCTCGATCGAGCCGGTCACGCGCTCGGCGAGACCCACCATGGCCTCGATGAGCTCGGTCTGGCCGTTGCCCTGGACGCCCGCGACGGCGAGGATCTCACCCGGGCGCACGTCGAAGCTCACGTCGTCCACGACGACGGTGCCGCCCGCGGTGACGACGCGCAGGTCGCGCACCTCGAGCCCGCCCTCGCCGCGCTTCGGCGGATCCTTGTGCACGGTCAGCTCGACCGCGCGGCCGACCATGAGCGACGCGAGCTCCGCGTTCGACGCGGTCGGCGACGCCTCGCCGACCACCTTGCCGAGGCGGATCACGGTGATGCGGTCGGCGACGGCA
Source organism: Microbacterium sp. (assembly GCA_035274105.1). GTDB lineage: Bacteria > Actinomycetota > Actinomycetes > Actinomycetales > Microbacteriaceae > Microbacterium. Next base: position 1,963 of record DATEOM010000234.1, on the reverse strand, counting down.
CGGACCTCGCGCAGCTTGTGGGTGATGAACACGATCGACGTGCCCTCGTCCCGCAGCTGCCTCATGATCGTCATCAGCTCGTCGGTCTCCTGCGGCGTGAGCACCGCGGTGGGCTCGTCGAACACGAGCACCTTCGCGTCGCGGGAGAGCGCCTTGATGATCTCGACGCGCTGCTGCACGCCCACCGGGAGGTCGCCGACGATGGCGTCGGGATCGACCTCGAACCCGAAGCGGTCGGCGACGGAGCGCACGTGCTGGCGGGCCTTGGCCAGGTCGAGGGCGCCGAGCGCCTTCGTGTTCTCGTGGCCGAGCATGACGTTCTCGGCGACGGTGAAGACCGGGATCAGCATGAAGTGCTGGTGCACCATCCCGATGCCCGCGTTCATCGCGTCGCCAGGGCCTCGGAAGTGCTGGACGACGTCGTCCAGCAGGATCTCGCCCTCGTCGGCCTGATAGAGGCCGTAGAGCACGTTCATGAGTGTGGATTTGCCGGCGCCGTTCTCGCCGAGAAGGGCATGGATCTCACCCGGCTGGACCACGAGATCGATGTGGTCGTTCGCCACGAGGGACCCGAAACGCTTCGTGATCCCACGGAGCTCGAGCTTCATATGTGCACCCTATATATGCTGTCGGCCGCCGCGCCATCCATCTGCGGCGACGGGGAAGAACGCGGCCGGGTGGAGTCGTCCACCCGGCCGCGTTCCGCTGATTCCTGCTGCCTTACGGCGAGCTGGGCGAGGTGACCTCGAGCTCGCCCGAGATGATCTGCTCCTTCAGCGCGTCGAGCTCGTCGAGCAGGCCCTCCGGCAGCTCCGACTCGAACGAGCCGAAGCCCGACAGTCCGACGCCCTCGTTCTCGAGCGTTCCGATGTACGTGGTGACGTCGAAGTCACCGGTCGCCGCCTCCACAGTCGCCTGGTAGACGGCCTCGTCGATGCGCTTCATGATCGAGACGAGCACCATGTCGGCGACCGAGGGGTCGGCGGCGGCGAGGTCGGAGTCGACGCCGAGCATGACGGTGCCGCTGCCGGCGTCGGTGATCGCGTCGCGCGCGCTCTGGTAGATCGGGCCGCCGACCGGGAGGATCACGTCGACCCCCTGGTCGAGGATGCCCTGCGCGGTCTGCTTGGCGGTGTCGTTCGCGGCGAAGCCACCGGTCATCGAGCCGTCCTGCGCGTCGACGTCCCAGCCGAAGGTCTCGACCGCGGCGCCCTTGTCCTCGTTGTACTTCTCGACACCGTCGATGAAGCCGTCCATGAAGATCGTCACGGGCGGGATCGGGATGCCGCCGAAGGTGCCGACCTTGTTGACACCGGCCTGCTCGGACCATGCGGCGGCCGCGTAGCCGCCGAGGTATGCGGCCTGGACCGTGTCGAACAGGAGGGGCTTGATGTTCGGCGCGTCGGTGGTGCCGTCGCCGGTCTCCTTGCCGTCGTCGCCCGTCTTGCCGCTGTTGTCGGCGCGGTCGTCGATGATGGCGTAGTTCACGTCGGGGTTCGCGGTCGCCGAGGCGATGGTGTCGGCCGAGAGCTTGAAGCCGACCGAGACGATGAACGTGCAGCCCTCCGCGATGAGGTTCTCGAGGTTCGGGGCGTAGTCGTTGGCCGAGCTCGACTCGACCTCGATCGGCTCGACGCCGAGCTCTTCCGCGGCGCGCTCCATGCCTTCGAGGGCGGACTGGTTGAACGACTTGTCGTTGAATCCGCCGTCGTCCGACACGAGGCAGGGGGTGAATCCCTCGACGACGTTGCCGGCGTCTCCCGTGGGTTCCGTCTCCTCGGGGGCGGAGCCGCAGCCGGCGAGGGCGATCAGCATGCCCGCAGCGACGGTGACGCCGACGAGCTTCTTGGTGCGTGAGATGGTCAACTCAGCCTCCACTACGTTCCCCCGCGTCCTTCACGGGGACTGCACAAAGTTACCCACTGTGACGGCGCGGTTGCATGCTTCGCGAGGCCCCGTTCGC
>DATEOM010000233.1:0-2724 GCA_035274105.1 Microbacterium sp. | reverse complement strand
GTCGACGCCGTCGACGCCGGCCTGCCGGCGGTAGACGGCGGCCAGCTCACCCTCGAACGTCGCGGTCGAGGCATCCGTCGCGGTCGTCAAGATTCCTCCTCGTTGATTCACCATGGGTGGGGATCCACCGTCGTGCCGGCTCGCGCTGAAGCCAAACCGATCATAAACGATCATAACGAATCTCAAACAACCTTGCAATGAACGAATTGGGTTGCTACAGTCCAAACCGTTCGCTTTCGGCTGATCCGATTCCAGCGGTGAGAAAAGGCATCAAGGGAGATCCCAGTGACGGTCCAGCAGTCCACCACATCGGCGCTCTTCGCGACGGGCTTCGACTGGACGCGCGACGAGTGGCTCGCCTACGCCGACCGCCTGCTCGACACCGCCCGTGCCCACGCGTCGCCGGGTGCCGGACGCATCCACTTCCCGGGTGCCGAGGGCGGCTACGGCCACGCGGTCGACGGGCTGGAGGGGTTCGCCCGCACGTTCCTCCTCGCCGGCTTCCGCATCGCCGGTGCCCGCGGCGAGGGGACCGAGGAGCTTGCCGACTTCTACCGCCGCGGCATCGTCACCGGCGTCGACCCCGAGGCCGAGGACCGCTGGGTGCGTCTCGACGAGCACGCGCAGGCCAAGGTCGAGGCGGCGTCGCTCGCGCTCGTGCTCGACATGACGCGTCCGTGGATCTGGGACCGCCTCGACGAGCTCACGCAGCAGCGGGTCATCGACTATCTCGCGCCGGTCGTGGGCGACGCCACGTACCCGAAGACGAACTGGCTGTGGTTCCGCGTCGTCGTGCAGACGTTCCTCCGCTCGGTCGGCGGGCCGTGGTCGGCCGAGGACATCGCCGACGACCTGGCCCTCCACGACGTGCTCGTGCGCGAGGACGGCTGGATCTCGGACGGCTTCGAGCGCTCGTACGACCACTACGTCGGCTGGGCCCTTCACACCTATCCGGTGCTGTGGTCGCGCATGCGGGGCGCCGACGAGCTCGCCGCGGGTCGCACGCCGGGCGACATCGCGCGCCTCGACCGCTTCCTGCAGGACGCCGTCACCCTGGTCGGCGCCGACGGCTCGCCGCTCGTGCAGGGCCGCAGCCTCATCTACCGCTTCGCCGCCGCCGCGCCGTTCTGGGTCGGCGCGATCGCCGACGTTCCGTCGGTGCCGCTCGGTCAGCTGCGCCGTGCGGCGAACGCCGTCGTCGCGCACTTCGCGGCCGCCGGGGCGCCGGGGGAGGACGGCGTCCTCTCGATGGGCTGGCACCACGAATGGCGCGAGCTCGCGCAGTCCTACTCGGGGCCCGGCTCGCCGTACTGGGCGGTCAAGGGTCTGCTCGGCATCGCGCTGCCCGCCGACCACCCGGTGTGGGCCGCCGCGAGCGAGCCGCTGCCCATCGAGTCGCGCGACGAGCTGCGCGCCGTGCGCCCCGCCGGCTGGGTCATCTCGGGCACGCAGGCCGACGGCATCGTGCGCATCGTCAACCACGGCACCGACCACGCCGCCGACGGCAGCCTCGTCGGCGACTCGCCGCTGTACGCCCGCATCGGGTACGCGACGGCCGCCGGCCCGCTCGCGAACCAGCGCGCGTTCGAGGAGCCCCTCGAGCAGTCGGTCGCCCTCGTCGACGCCGCCGGCCGCGCGACCCACCGCGCCGCGATGGAGCTCATCGACGTGCGCGTGCAGCTCGGCGACGGCGGACGCGTCGGGATCGCAGCATCCGTCTCCCGCGCCCACTGGATCGACGTGCGCCCGTCGCCCCAGCGCCACGGCTCGGGTGTCGTCGGCGACATCGAGATCGCCGGCCTGGTCGAGGTGCACTCGCTCGTGCGTGGCCCGTGGGAGGTGCGCCTCGCCCGCGTCGACGCGCTCGAGTCCGGCGTCGACGCCGCGTCGCTCCGCCTCCGCGTGGGCGGCTGGGCGCTGGCGGCCGCCACCGTGGATCAGGAACGATCGGATGCTGCGGCCTCGGTGTTCGCGGACACGCTGAGCAGCAGCATCCGTCCCCTCCTCGGCATCGGCGAAGCGAGCGTCGAGACGCGCGACGACGCCAGCCCGCTGGGGCCGATCGCCGCCGTACCGCTCGTGACGTTCCCGGTCGAGCCGGGCACGTGGAGCGCGACGCTCGTCGAGCTCACCACCGCAGACCTCGCATCGCCCGCCGATGCAGGCGGCGTCGCCCTCGACGAGGACGGCGACCAGACCACCGTCACGGTCACCTGGCCGGACGGGACGGCGACCACGAGTCGCCTCGCACACCCCGGAACAGCGCCCGGCGCGAACCGGTAACCCGATGGGCCCGAGGACGGGTCCGCAATCACAAAGGAGTACCCCCAGAATGAAGCGCTCATACGCTGCCGCGGCCGGCATCGCCGTGGTCGCAACGCTCGCTCTCGCCGGCTGCAGCGGCGGCGGCGACGACGCGGCCGCGCCCGAGGAGTCGTCGGGTCCGGTCACGCTCACCCTCTCGGGCTGGAGCCTCGACACGACGCCCGAGTTCCAGGCGCTCGCCGACGCGTTCCACGAGGAGAACCCCGACGTCACGGTCGAGCTCAAGGGCTACGACGCGGCCGAGTACAACACGCTCCTGACCGCCGACCTGGCTGCCGGCTCGGGCCCCGACATCATCACGCAGAAGGAGGTCAAGTTCGTCCCGACGTTCGTCGAGGGCGGCCAGCTCCTCGACGTGTCGGACGTCGAGCTGCCCGACGGCATCAGCGGCGCCAAGTC
>DATEOM010000232.1:0-4535 GCA_035274105.1 Microbacterium sp. | reverse complement strand
GGTCACGATCCCCACCGCGTCGTCACCGAGGCGCACGGCCGCGCCGTGCTCGGGCAGCACGCTGCCGGAGCCGTCCAGCTGCAGCGCGACGAGGCGTCGTGGCGGGTGCCCGAGGTTGTGCACCTTGGCGATGGTCTCCTGGCCGCGGTAGCAGCCCTTGTCGAGGTGCACCGCGGTGCGCAGCCAGTCGAGTTCGTGCGGCAGCGCGCGCTCGTCGACGTCGGTCGTCCACCGCGGACGCCACGCCGCGACGCGGAGCGCGCCGGCCGCCGCCAGACCGGCGAGTTCGAGCTCACCGCGGGCCGCAGCATCCGCCATCCGCTGTTCCTCGTCGCGCGTGACGATCGCCTCGGCCCAGTCGCGATCCGCACCCGGGTGCGGGTCGACCGGCGCATAGGCGTGACCGCCGGGAGTGACCGAGGGCCACGGGTCGCGCCACAGCAGGGGCACGCCGCTCGGCGTCGCGGGTGTGATGCGCTCGAGAGCCGCGGCGGTACCGCCGACGACGGCGTACTCGTGGTCTGCGATCCGCGGGTCGACGCGCAGGCGGAACCGCATCTTGCGGAGCCAGTCGTACAGGCCCTCGACGTCGGCGCGATCGGCGATGAGCCAGGTGGTCTCACCGTCATCGACGACGGATGCCGCGTGCTCGACGTGTCCGTGCGGGTCGAGGATCAGGAGCTCGGTGCCGACTCCCGGGGCGAGGCGCGCAAGCGCCTGCGACGACAGCGAGTCGAGCCAGGTGAGCCGGTCCTCGCCGGGGACGGCGATGACGGCACGGTCGGCGAGCGGCGCGAGCGCCGCGCCCGCGGCCAGCCGGCGCTGCTCGACGAGGGGGTTGCCGACGTGCTGCAGACCGGCGTCGTCGACGACGGCGCCCGGGACGGCGGTGAACGGACTCGTCATCATTCCGCCCTGGCCAGCCGTGCCGACGCGTGCGCACCCAGCTCGAAGCCGAGGGCGGCGATGTCCCACGCCCACAGCAGGTGGCCGTCGACGAGTCCGTACATGCGGGTGGCGGCCGCGTACGACTTCGCACCGGCCGGACGCACGACGGCGTCGGTCGCGATGTCGATGCGGGGGCCCTTGATCTGGCCGAGGTACAGCTCGCTCACCCCGTCGGCATGCACCAGGGCCGCCTCGAGATCGAAGCCCCCGTCGGCGTTGCGCAGCCGCTCGATGTCGTCGGCCGTGCGCGCGACCGGGGCGGCGAGCGCGGGAAGCAGACCCGGGCCCGCATCGGCGTCGGTGGCCGTGAGCGCGAGGCGCCAGTAGCCGAGCTCTGCCACCAGGCGGGTGCGCTTCTCGGGATCCTCGGCATCGTGCAGCCAGGCGTCGGCCGAGTAGTTCAGGTAGTCGCCGCCGTCATGGCTGAAGCTGACGCGGTGGGTGAACTCGCCCGTGTAGGCGTGGTCGCCGTAGTCGATGACGCCGGTGCCCTCCCACACGCCGATGAGCCACGACAGCGGCACGAGCTCCGCGGGAAGGCCGGTCGGGATGTCGAGCACGACCGGGCCCGTCAGCGCTGGCCGCGGTAGAGGTTCTTGACGACGACGGCGGAGACGAAGACGATCGCCAGAGACGCCAGACCGAGCAGGCCCACGAAGAACAGTTCGAGCGCGACGAGATCCATACGAGGGAGTCTAGCCGGGAACGAGCGACGCCAGACCGAACCCCAGGCTGATGACGCCCATCACGAGCGCGGCCCCCAGGACGCTGGCCGCGACGCGCTCGGTGAATCCCTGCGAGCGACCCGACCAGAGCTGCACCGCGAACGCCGCGATGAGGCATCCGCCCAATCCGACGCCCAGCCACGCGGCGCGCCACTCGGGCGTCGCGAAGACGCCGACGACGACCGCGATCAGCGCTGCGAGCACCCACACGGCGACGATGCCGCCGATGGTGCGGCGAGGGGCGAGTTCAGGCACGGCCACGCGTCCATCATCGCGCATCGCCCCGTGCCCCGCACCCGCCGCGCGGATGGTCGACGGAGGACATGCGCACCGAGCGCCCCTCGCCCACGCCCTACACTGGGGTTCGCGGCGCACCCCCCTGCGCCGGGAAGGCGATCCATTGGCACAGCTCCTGGTTCTCAGTTCCACCCACGGAGGCGGCCCCGTCCTGCCCTCGCTCGAACTGCTGAGCCACCGCGTGCGCCTGATCCCCGCTGAGCCCGCACAGCTCGTCAACGCCCCGAGCGCCGACATCATCTTCGTCGACGCCCGCGTCGACCTGGTCGGCGCGAAGTCGCTGTGCAAGATCCTCAACACGACCGGACTCGACGCGCCGCTGCTGCTCATCGTGACCGAGGGCGGTCTGACCGCGGTCTCGCCGGACTGGGGCGTCGACGACGTCATCCTCTTCACGGCCGGCCCCGCCGAGGTCGACGCGCGCATCCGCCTCGCCGTCGGTCGCCAGTCGGCCGAGCAGGTCTCGACGCGCATCCAGACATCGGGCATCACGATCGACGAGTCGTCGTACTCGGCCAAGGTCCACGGCCGGCCGCTCGACCTCACGTACAAGGAGTTCCAGCTCCTCCACTTCTTCGCGACGCACCCGTCGCGCGTCTTCACGCGCGAGCAGCTGCTGAGCGAGGTGTGGGGCTACGACTACTTCGGCGGCACCCGCACCGTCGACGTGCACGTGCGGCGCCTGCGGGCCAAGCTCGGCGACATGGAGCAGCTCATCGGCACCGTCCGCAACGTGGGCTACCGCTTCAACGTCTACGAGGACGAGCCCGAGCCCGCACCGCGCGAGCGCACCGACGCGTGACCGGCGCGGCATCCCTGCCGTTCACATCCCTGCCGTTCATCTGCGCGACACGTCGTTCACACTCTCGTCACGTCACCCTGCAATGATGAAGGGATGATCGAACCCGAGGTGCTCGACGCCGGCCTGGGCGATGCGGACGACGACGACTTCGACCTCTCGGAGGTCTTCGACTCGCAGCTGCCAGACCACCGCTATCTGGACCGTGAGCTCAGCTGGCTCGCGTTCAACCAGCGCGTGCTCGAACTCGCCGAAGACCCGAACCTGCCGACGCTCGAACGGGCGAACTTCCTGGCGATCTTCGCGAGCAACCTCGACGAGTTCTTCATGGTGCGCGTCGCGGGCCTCAAGCGCCGCATCGTGACGGGTCTCGCTCTGCCGACCAACGTCGGGCGCTCCCCCGCCGATGTGCTCGCCGACATCTCGGGCGAGGCGCAGCGTCTGCAGCTGCGGCACGCCGAAGCCTGGACCTCGCTGGTGAAGCCGGCGATGGCGGATGCCGGGATCGAGGTCGTCTCGTACGAGTCGCTCGACGCCGCCGAGCGCGAGGCGCTGTACGACTATTTCCAGGCGCAGGTGTTCCCGGTTCTGATGCCGCTCGCGGTCGACCCCGCCCACCCGTTCCCCTACATCTCGGGGCTGTCGCTCAACCTCGCGATCCGCATCCGGTCCGCCCGCACCGGGCGCCAGGAGTTCGCGCGCCTCAAGGTGCCGCCGATGCTCCCCCGCTTCGTCGAACTGACGCCCGTCGACGGCACGGTGCGCTACCTGCCGCTCGAGGACCTCATCTCGAACCATCTCGACGACCTCTTCCCCGGCATGGAGGTGCTCGATCACCACGCGTTCCGCCTCACTCGCAACGAAGACGTCGCGATCGAAGAGGACGAGACCGAGAACCTCATCCAGGCGCTCGAGGCCGAGCTGCTGCGCCGCCGCTTCGGCCCGCCGATCCGCCTCGAGATCACCGACGACATGGATGACGTGACCCTCGACCTCCTCGTCAAGGAGCTCGATATCACCGCGCAGGAGGTCTACCGCCTCCCCGGCCCGCTCGACCTGCGTGGCCTCTTCGATCTGGCCCGCATCGACCGGCTCGATCTGCATTACAAGCCGCACCTTCCGACGACCGCGCTGGCGTTCCAGCCGGGCGACAACAACGAGCGGCCCGACATCTTCGCGGCGATCCGCAAGGGCGATGTGCTCGTGCACCACCCCTACGAGTCCTTCGCGACGAGCGTGCAGGCGTTCCTCGAGCAGGCCGCGAAAGACCCGCACGTCCTCGCCATCAAGCAGACGCTGTACCGCACATCAGGCGACAGCCCCATCGTCGAGGCGCTGATCGACGCGGCCGAGGCCGGCAAGCAGGTGCTGGCACTCGTCGAGATCAAGGCGCGTTTCGACGAGGCCAACAACATCGTGTGGGCGCGCAAGCTCGAGAAGGCGGGCGTGCACGTCGTGTACGGGCTCGTGGGTCTGAAGACCCACTGCAAGCTCGCCCTGGTCATCCGCGAAGAGAACGGGATGCTGCGCAGCTACAGCCACATCGGCACCGGCAACTACAACCCGAAGACCAGCCGGCTGTACGAGGATCTGGGGCTGTTCACCATCGACCCGCAGGTCGGCAAGGACCTCACCCGGCTCTTCAACGAGCTGAGTGGCTATGCCATCGAGAAGAAGTTCAAGAGGCTCCTCGTGGCCCCGCTGCACCTCCGGAAGGGTCTGCTCCGGTTCATCGACAAGGAGCGCCGCAACGCGCTCGCGGGCAA
>DATEOM010000231.1:0-7483 GCA_035274105.1 Microbacterium sp. | reverse complement strand
GAGCACGGGCGCATCCGGGGCGAGCACCGACGACAGCCCTGCGCGGCCGACGAAGTCCGCCTTGTCGGCGGCGACGACCCGGCCGAGCCCGGCCTGCGCGGGCAGGATGCCCAGTGACAGCTCGTGACCGTAGAGCGGCATGCCGGCCTCGAGGCGCAGCGTGTCGCGTGCGGCGAGGCCGGCAGGGACGAGACCCAGCGGCTCGCCGGCGGCGAGGAGGGCGTCCCACAGGGCCGCGGCGACGTGGTTCGGCACGAGGAGCTCGAAGCCGTCCTCGCCGGTGTAACCCGTGCGGGCGATGAACAGCGGCTCGCCGTCGAAGGCGGCCGACGACCAGGCGTAGTAGCCCAGATCCCCGAACGCGGGGGCGACGTCGGCGATGCCGGCGGTCGCCTCGACGATCGCCCGGGCCGCAGGACCCTGCACGGCGATGAGGGACGTGTCGTCGGTCTGGTCTTCGAGCTCGGCCTCGAAGCCGTCGATTCGTTCGGCGAACGCCGTGGCCACAGCATCCCGGTTCCCGGCGTTGGCGATCACGAGGAAGCGGTCGTCGGCGAGCCGATAGACGATGACGTCGTCGATGATCCCGCCGGATTCGGCCAGCACGAGCGAGTACTTCGCCTTGCCGAGGCGCATCGGCGAGACCGACCCCGCGAGCGCGTAATCGAGGAACGCCGCCGCGTCGCGGCCGGTGACGAGGAACTCGGCCATGTGCGAGATGTCGAACAGGCCGGCGCCGGTGCGCACCGCGTGATGCTCGGCGAGGTCGGAGCTGTAGCGCACCGGCATGAGCCAGCCGCCGAAGTCGGTGAAGGAGGCGCCGAGCGCCTCGTGGCGGTCATGCAGGGCAGTCGTACGGAGTTCTGTCATCGAGTTCTCCCGGTCGCGGACGGGCAGACGTCGGAAGACGCCTGTGAACTCCCCCTCTGTAATGGGCCTGAGAGCTTCGCCGGACGGGCGTCCGGCTTTCTCCTTCGGCGGACGCGAACGTCACTCTCCAGAGTCGGCCTGCCCGGACGGTACGCGTACCTGAGAGATTGGCGGGGAGGCTTGCTCCTTCGGTGCCCGGCGATCGCGCTGCCGAGGCTCTCCCGCCCGGGTGATGGGCCGTATTGACTTGCGGGGCCAGCATACCGGTCGAGGCGATCAGCCGATGCAGTCGCCCGTCGACACGGCGTTCGTGAGTGACGGCGCGCGATCGGCGACCGGGTTCAGCGGGGCCATCGTCATCGCATACCCGAGGTTCTCGTCGTTCTCGGCACGTGCGAACACGACGCCCGCGACCTCACCGTCGGCCGTCAGAACAGGCCCGCCGGAGTTGCCGGGGCGCACGACGGAGTTGAGCGAGTAGATCTCGCGCAGGTTCGACGTGCGGTCGTAGATGTCGGGGATCATCGCCGTGCCGGTGGAGCGCACGGACGCGCTCGTCATCGTGAACGGACCGCCGAGCGGGTAGCCCTGCACGGCCGCGGAGCTGCCCGGCGTCAACGTCGGCGCGCGCCCCAGCGCGGCCGCACCGAGGTCGTCGACCGCGATCACGGCGAGGTCGTCGACGGGGTCGAAATAGACGATGCGCCCTTCGCGCGCGGGCCGACCCGGCAGTTCGACCAGCGGAAGGTCGACGCCCGCCACCACATGGGCGTTCGTCACCACTCGGTCGGGCGCGATGACGAACCCGGACCCGGTCGCACCCCGCCCGCACGCGTAGGCGATGCCGGAGACGCGCGCGACGGATGCCGCAGCCGCCGCAAGCTCAGGGTCGTCGAGGGCGATCGCCGGCTGCGTCGGCGTCACGCTCGAGGGGCCGAGAAGCTCGCCGAGGCGAGGAATGCCCTCGTCGAGGAACGCCGATCGGAGCTCCGCCATGGCCGCCTCGACGGGTGGCGGCACTGCCGTCTTGATGCCGTTGACGATGTACGACGAGCCGACCGCCGCCGAGACGCCGGGGATGCCCGCGGTCACGAGCGGAGGTGCGACCAGCGCAAGGGCCAGCCCCGCGGCGATCACCGCGGCGACGCCGCCGAGGAAGCGCTCCACCCAGCGGAGCTTGAGGCGATCGGCGCCGGATCGCAGCAGGGATCCGATCCAGGCGCCCAGGGCACCACCCGCGAAGAGCAGTCCGATGACGGTCGCGATCACGGCGACCGTGCGCCACGCGGGCGAGGGCACCATGCCGCTGACGAGGGGCGCCAGCCATGAGGCTGCGAACGCCCCGGCCGCGAGGCCCGCGAGGGTGCCGATGCTCGCGAAGAAACCGCGACGGATCCCCGATACCAGCGCGAGGACGAGGAGCAGCACGATGATGACGTCGACGACGATCATGCCCGTGCCCTCCCGTCGGCCCTTTCACGTCCCGCCAGAGTACGCACCGCGGCTGAGAGCACACCCGGACGACGCGCCGCCGCCGCTCCGGCAGCGGAAGTTACAGCCGGAGTTTGGCTTCTGGTCAGAGTGACACTATGATCGGATCGAGAGTTAGAGTCACTATGACCAGAACAGCCCCTGATCCCCGCTCCCCCGGCGTAGCCGCCGACACCGACGCGATCCGCGTGGCGGTGTCGACGGTGATCTTCACGCTCCGGCGGCTTCCCGGCGCGGACGCTGTCCAGGTCGTGCTCCCCCTCGTGCGCCGCACGCGCGATCCACATGAGGGCCAGTGGGCGCTTCCCGGCGGATGGCTCGACGTGACCGAGGGACTGGATGCCGCGGCATCCCGCACCCTCGCCGAGACGACCGGGCTGGCACCGAGCTATCTCGAGCAGCTGTACGCGTTCGGCGCCGTCGACCGCTCGCCGACGCGGGTGGTCTCGATCGTGTACTGGGCGCTCCTGCGCGCCGACGAGATCACCGACGGCTCCGTCGAGAACGTCCGGTGGTTCGACGCCGCCTCCCTTCCCGAGCTCGCCTTCGACCACAACGAGATCGTGGACTACGCGCTGTGGCGCCTGCGCAACAAGGTCGGCTACAGCCGCATCGCCCACGGACTGCTCGCCGACGAGTTCACCCTCGCCGACCTGCGGGAGGTGTATGAGGCGATCCTCGGCCGGCGCCTCGACCCGGCGAACTTCCGCCGTCAGGTCGAGAACTCCGGCACCCTCCTCCCCACCGACCGCTTCCGCACCGGAAGCCACCGTCCCGCGCGGCTCTACCGCTACAACCAGGACGTCGAGCTGGCCGATCGCGGCCCGCTCGACGCCGGCCATTGACCCACCCGAACGGAGCACCCGACATGCCTGCCGTGAACATCACCCTCCAGCCCCGGCCCGAACTCGACCCGTCGGTCGACCACGAGATCCAGGCGATCGTCGCGGGGGTGCTGCAGGGCGAGACCTGCAACACCGACCTCGCCGCCGGTCCGTGGGATTTCGACGCCCGCCCGGGCTACGGCCCCGGCTCGTCGATGGGCGACGTCATCCCCACCGGGTCGCCGCGCCAGGGCGAGCTGCCGCGCGAGTACCGAGAGGCGTCCGAGGCCGAACTCGACGAGCGCATCCGCGCGGCGAAGGCGGCCCTGGGCGAGCGGGTCGTCGTGCTCGGGCACTTCTACCAGCGCGAAGAGGTCGTGGTGCACGCCGACTACGTGGGCGACTCGTTCCAGCTCGCGAACGCGGCGCTCGAGCACCCCGACGCCGAGGCGATCGTGTTCTGCGGCGTGCACTTCATGGCCGAGACCGCCGACCTGCTGTCGCGTCCCGAGCAGGCCGTGATCCTCCCGAACCTCGCGGCGGGATGCTCGATGGCCGACATGGCCGACATCGACCAGGTCGAGGAATGCTGGGAGCAGCTGGCCGAGGTGTACGGAGACATGGACGCCGTCGACGAGAACGGGCTCGTGCCCGTCATCCCCGTCACGTACATGAACTCCTCCGCCGCGATCAAGGGCTTCGTCGGACGCCACGGCGGCATCGTCTGCACGTCGTCCAACGCGCGGACGGTGCTGGAGTGGGCATTCGAGCGCGGACGCCGCGTGCTGTTCTTCCCCGACCAGCATCTGGGCCGCAACACCGCGAAGGCGATGGGCGTGCCGCTCGAGCAGATGCCCATGTGGAATCCGCGCAAGCCGCTCGGCGGGTCGGACGCCGACACCCTCGCGGATGCCCGGGTGATCCTGTGGCACGGCTTCTGCTCGGTGCACCGCCGCTTCTCGGTCGACCAGATCGACAGGGCCCGTGCCGAGCACCCGGGCGTGCGGGTCATCGTGCACCCGGAGTGCCCGATGGAGGTGGTGGATGCTGCGGACGAGGCCGGCTCGACGGACTACATCCGCAAGGCGATCGAGGCCGCGACCGGGCCGGCGACGTTCGCGATCGGCACCGAGGTGAACCTCGTGCAGCGGCTCGCGGCCGACCACCCGCAGCACACGATCTTCTGCCTCGACCCGGTCGTCTGCCCCTGTTCGACGATGTACCGCATCCACCCTGGCTACCTCGCGTGGGTGCTCGAGGGACTGGTCGACGGCGACGTGCGCAACCGCATCACGGTTCCGGACTCGGTCGCCGCTCCGGCCCGTGTCGCACTGGAGCGCATGCTGGCGGCCAAGCCCCCGGCAGCGCCCGCGGCTGCGTGGGAGAACGCCTCATGACCGTGCGCGAGACCGAAGGCGAGCCGCGTGCCATCGTCGTCGGCTCGGGCATCGCGGGGCTTCTCACCGCGCTGCACGCCGTCGAGCACGGCTGCCGCGTGACGCTCGTCACCAAGGACGTGCTCGAGCACGCCAACACGCGCTTCGCGCAGGGCGGCATCGCCGGCGTGATGTTCGACGACGACCGTGCCGACGATCACGTGCGCGACACGCTGGTCGCCGGCGCCGGGCTCAGCGACCCGGCGGCGGTCCGGGTGCTCGTCGACGAAGGCCCCGCACGGATCCGCGAGCTCATCGCCCTCGGCGTCGCGTTCGACCGCGACCACACCGGCGGGTTCGTGAAGGGCCTCGAGGCCGCGCACTCGTACCCTCGCATCCTCCACGCCGGCGGCGACGCCACGGGCACGGCGATCGAGAAGGCGCTCGTCGCCCGCCTCCGGGCGAGCGACGTCGCGGTCATCGAGCACGCGTTCCTCGTCGATGTGGTCATGGAGCCGTCACCGGACGCGTCCAGCCAAGGCGTTTCGCCCGAGACCGACGGTGAAGTCCCCGGTTTCAGCGCAAATCCCCTGTCTCGCGAGGCGGCGCGGGTGCGAGGCCGCGTCACCGGGGTGGAGCTGCTGATCGGAGAGACGGATGCCGCGCCCGGGCGTCGCGAGATCATCGAGGCCGACGCGGTCGTGCTCGCGACCGGCGGCGCGGGCGAGCTGTACGCCCACTCGACGAACCCGGAGGTGGCGACGGGCGACGGGATCGCCGCGGCCATCCGGGCCGGAGCAGACGTGCGCGACCTCGAGTTCTTCCAGTTCCACCCGACGATCATCGGCACGGGCGATTCTTTCCTCGTGTCGGAGGCCGTGCGCGGCGAGGGCGCGACCCTCGTCGACGAGCACGGGCGCCGGTTCGCGCTCGATGCGCACCCTGACGGTGAGCTGGCTCCTCGCGACGTCGTCGCCCGCGCGATCGCGCGCCGGATGGAGGCACAGGACGGTCGCCCGGTGTTCCTCGACGCGACGCACATCCACTCGGAGGACGCCGCCGAGCGCGCGGCCTTCCTCGCGCGCCGCTTCCCCACGATCGACCGCGCCGTGCGCGAGCGCGGTCTCGACTGGGCGCGGGAGCCGATCCCGGTCACTCCGGCCGCGCATTACCTGATGGGCGGCGTCACGACGGACCTGTTCGGCCGATCCTCGCTGCCGGGTCTGTACGCCGTCGGCGAGGTCGCACGCACCGGCGTGCACGGCGCCAACCGCCTCGCCTCGAACTCGCTGCTCGAGGGCGCCGTGTTCGGCGCCCGTGCGGGCGACGTGATCGCCGAGGACGCGGCATCCGGATCCTGGCCCGAGATCGGCGACCAGACGACCGCCGACGGCCACCCCCACCGCTCACCTGTCACGAATCGTCGTCCTGAACGGCAGATCGTGACAGGTGAACGGGAGAACGCCGGGCGGACGAAGACAGCTGCGCGCGCCGACGAGCCGGCGTTCTCGCGGTCGGCCCTGCAGGAGCTCCTCTGGGACGACGCCGGACTCGTACGGGATGCGGCGTCCCTCGGGCACGCGGCATCCGTCATCGCCACCTGGCGGGCCCAGCCGCGCACCCCGGTGACCGAGCGCGACTTCGAGGATGAGAACCTCCTGCTCGTCGGCGAGCACCTGGTCGCCGCCGCTCTCGCCCGCCGGGAGTCGGTGGGCGCGCACTTCCGCTCGGATGCGCGCACTGCCGCCGGCGCCACGCCACGCGATGGCGGTTCGATCGACGAGGAAGGCGCTCGACGCCCGGCAGCCGCTCCCGCCCCGTGGACATCCGCCACCTCTTCGAAGGAGCCCGTCGCATGCTGACCCGCGCCGTGATCGACCGTGCCGTGGCCGCCGCCCTCGAAGAGGACGCGCCGTGGGGCGACCTCACCAGCGAGGCGCTGATCCCCGGGAACGCCGTCGCCCGGGCCGACCTCGTCGCGCGCGAGCGCGGCGTGTTCTCGGGCGGTGAGGTGTTCGCTGCGGCCTTCCGGCTCACCGATCCCACGATCGACGTCGAGCTCGTCGTCGAGGACGGCGAGTGGTTCGAGCCCGGCGCGGTGCTCGCGGTCGTGACCGGTCCTGCGCGCGGGGTGCTCACGGCCGAGCGGATCGGCCTCAACTTCGCACAGCGGATGTCGGGGATCGCGACCCTCACCGGAACCTACGTGGCCGAGGTCGCGCACACCGGCACGCGCATCGCCGACACGCGCAAGACCACCCCCGGCCTGCGTGCCTTCGAGCGCAAGGCCGTGCGCGACGGCGGCGGCCGCAACCACCGCCACTCGCTGTCGGACGCCGTCATGGCGAAGGACAACCACCTCGCCGTCCTCGCGCAGAAGGGCGTCTCGCCGACGGCTGCGCTCCTGGCCGCCAAGGACCTCCTCCCCCACACCACCCACATCGAGGTCGAGGTCGACCGGCTCGACCAGATCGAGCCGGTGCTCGCGGCCGGCATCGGCACGATCATGCTCGACAACTTCTCGCTCGAGGAGCTCCGCGAGGGCGTCGTCCAGGTGGCCGGGCGCGCGACCGTCGAGGCCTCCGGCGGGGTGTCGCTCGAGACGGTGCGCGCGATCGCCGAGACCGGCGTCGACGTCATCTCGGTCGGTGCCCTCACTCACTCGGCACGTGCGCTGGACCTGGGGCTCGACGTGCGGATCGACGTCGCCTGACCCGCAGGGAGTACCCGATGAGCATGCTCTACCTCGACAACGCGGCGACCACGCCCGTGCGGCCCGAGGTGCTCGACGCGATGATGCCCTACCTCACCCGCTGGTACGGCAACGCGTCGAGCCATCACAGCGTCGGCGAGGCGGCGGCCGACGCCCTCGCCGACGCCCGCGCGCGCGTGGCCCGCGTGCTCGGCCTGCGCGCCGGCGAC
>DATEOM010000230.1:0-4541 GCA_035274105.1 Microbacterium sp. | reverse complement strand
CGACACGAACCGCACCTTGTCGAGGCCGTAGTTGACGCGCGTGCTCACGCCGGTCACGTCGAACAGCTCGGACCAGAACTTCACCGTCAGCGACAGCGACAGGAAGCCGTGCGCGATGGCACCGCCGAACGGCCCCTCGGCAGCGCGCTCGGGGTCGACGTGGATCCACTGGTGGTCGTCGGTGGCGTCGGCGAAGAGGTTCACGCGCTCCTGCGTGACCTCGAGCCAGTCGGTGAAGCCGAGGTCGGTGCCGCCGAGTCCTGCGACGTCGGCGTAGTCGACGGTGGTGGTCATGGGTTCTCCTTCGATGGGGCGGATGGTTCAGGTGAAGGCCGAGGCGCCCGTGAGGGCGCGGCCGACGATGAGGGCGTTGATCTCGTGCGTGCCCTCGTAGGAGTAGACGGCCTCGGCGTCCGCGAAGAAGCGGGCGACGTCGTGCTCGAGCAGGATGCCGTTCCCGCCGAGCACCTCGCGGCCGAGGGCGACGGTCTCGCGCGCGAGCCGGGCGGTCTGCAGCTTGGCGAGTGCGGAGTTCTCGTCGGCGTACTCGCCCTGGTCCTGCCGGGCCGACAGCTGCACCACGAGCGCCAGCGACGCCACGGTGTTGCCGAGCATGCGCGCGAGCTTCTCCTGAACGAGCTGGAAGCCGCCGACCGGCCGCTCGAACTGGTGCCGCTCACGCACGTACCGCACCGTCGCGTCGAGCGCGCCGGCCTGCAGCCCGGCGGCGATCCACGCCACGTCCGACCGCATCGCGCGGAGGATCCGCGCCACGTCGCGCCAGCCGTTCACGCCCTGCAGACGGGATGCCTCGGGCACGCGCACCGCGTCGAGCGTGATCAGCGCGTTCTGCATGGGCCGCAGCGCGACCTTGCCGGCGATCGCGTCGAGCCGCACGCCCGCGCCCTCCGTGGGGACGAGGAACGCCTTGACGGCGTGGTCGTCGACGTCGCGCGCGAACACGACGAGCACATCGGATGCCGCGGCCCCGCCGATCCACTTCTTGCGGCCGTCGATCACCCACGCGTCGCCCTCGCGGCGCGCGGTGGTGGCGAGACCTCCGGCGATGTCGGACCCGTGCTCGGGCTCGGTCAGCGCGAACACGCCCTTGAGCTCGAAGCTGCGCACCTGCGGATCGAGCTCCTCCGCCTGTGCGGCCGATCCGCCGAGCGCGATGGCGGTGCGGAACAGCCCCGACTGCGCGTTGTACAGCGTCGCCACCGACACGTCGGTGCGCGCCAGCACGTAGTTGCGGAACCCCGAGTACATCGACGACGCCGCCTCCGCGGCATCCACCCCCTCCGGCTGCATGAGGTCGAGGGGGATGAGGGCATCGAGAACGTCCGGCGGCATGGTCGCCGTCTCCCACGCCTCGGCGAGGAGCGGACGGATGCTGCGGTCCAGCGTCTGCTGCAGACGCTCGAGCGCCGCCCGCGCGGCGGGGCTCAGGTGCCCGGCCGCGATCGCGTACGGGTCGAACCCGAACGTCGCGTCCGCCTCGAGGGTGGGCATGTCAGCCGCCGAGTCCGAGGAGGCGCACGGCGTTGTCCTTCAGGATGCCGGGCAGGACTTCGGGTTTGAAGGAGCCGGCGGTCTCGGCATCCCGCATCCAGCGGTCGGGGGTGAGCAACGGGAAGTCCGAGCCGAACAGCACACGCTTTCTGAGGTAGGAGTTCGCGGCGCGCACGAGCGACTCGGGGAAGTACTTCGGGCTCCAGCCCGACAGGTCGATCCACGTGTTGTGCTTGTGCGTGGCGACGGCGAGGGCTTCGTCCTGCCAGGGCACCGAGGGGTGGGCCATGATGATCTGCAGCTCGGGGAACCGCGCGGCGACCGGGTCGAGGAGCATCGGGTTCGACAGCCCGAGCAGCAGGCCGCGCCCGCCGGGGAGCCCCGCGCCGATGCCGGTCTGACCGGTGTGGAACAGGGCGATGACGCCGGCGGCCTGCAGCGTCTCGTAGAGCGGTGAGTACGCGGGGTCGGAGGGGTCGAAGCCCTGCACCGTGGGGTGGAACTTGAAGCCGCGCACGCCGTGGTCCTCGATGAGGCGGCGGGCGTCGTCGACGGCGGTCGCCTTGAGCGGGTCGACCGAGCCGAAGGGGATGAGCACGTCGTTGTTGCGCGCCGCGCCCTCGGCGATCTCGGCGCTCGAGAGCGGCGCGTGCCCGAAGTTCGTCTCGGCGTCGACGGTGAAGACCACGGCCGCCATCTTGCGCTCGCGGTAGTACGCGGCCACGCCGTCGAGGTCGGGGTTCGGCCCGTCGGTGCTGAAGTATCTCGCCGCCGCGTCGCGGAGGTCGTCGGGCAGCGACGAGTGCCCGTGGTAGTCGACCTCGATGTGCACGTGCACGTCGATCGCGGTGAGCGCGTCGAGGTCGATCGCGGGTTCGTAGCGGGTCACGAGCGCTGCAGCTCCTCGGGCAGCGGCGGGAACTTCTCGCCCACCGACTGGAGGGGGCCCGCGGCGTCGGCGAAGCCGGTGGCGAGGTCGTCGAAGGACCAGCCGCCGTCGCTGTAGGCGGTGGCGACGGCCTCGGGGTGCGACCACACCTGCAGCCTGTCGCCGCCGATGCCGATGGCCTGACCGGTGACGGCGGCGGCAGCATCCGACGCGAGATACGCGATGAGTCCCGCGACGTCGTCGGACGTGCCGAATCCGAGGTCGTGGCGGAAGAACGCGGGCATGGGCTCGCCCGCGGCGTCGGCCTCGACGGCGGCGGCGAAGTAGGGCACGGTCGCCGTCATCGCGGTCGCGGCGACGGGGATGACGGCGTTGGCGGTGATGCCGGCGCGCTTGAGCTCGAGCGCCCACGTGCGCACCATGCCGACGATGCCCGCCTTGGCGGCGGCGTAGTTGGTCTGGCCGAAGTTGCCGCGCTGGCCGGTGGGGGAGCCGATGCAGATGATGCGGCCGGCGACCTCGTTCTCGCGCATCCAGCTCGCGGCCTCGCGCACGCAGGTGAAGGTGCCGCGCAGGTGCACGTTGATGACGGTGTCGAAGTCGTCGTCGCTCATCTTCCACAGCACGGTGTCGCGCAGCACGCCGGCGTTCGTGACCAGGATGTCGAGGCGGCCGAACTCGTCGACCGCGGTCTGCACCAGTCGCTGCGCGGTCTCGGTGGGGCCGACCGGCGCGACGACCGCGACCGCCCGCCCGCCTTCGGCGGTGATGGTGGCGACGGCCTCGGCGGCGGTGGCCTCGTCGACGTCGTTGATCACGACGGCGGCGCCCTGACGGGCGAGCTCCTGAGCGTAGGCGAGGCCGAGGCCGCGGCCCGAGCCGGTGACGATGGCGACCTTGCCGTCGAGGGGGAGAGACATGGGTGGACTCCTTCGTGTCGGATCCATTGAAGACCCAACTGTTGAGAAAGTCAATCATTCCTTTCGTCCACGAACTGGGATACGATCGTGGCCATGCCGAAAGCCGCCGATGCCGTCGCCCCCGGGGGACTGCGCGCGTCGGCGCTCACCGACGACGTGAGTTTTCTGCTGGCGCGTGCGAACGCCATCGCGCTCGCCGCGGGCAATGCGGCGCTCGCTCCGCACGGGCTCAAGGCGCGGTCGTACTCGGTGCTCGTGCTCGCCGCGGGCGAGGCTCGTCCGTCGCAGCGCGAGCTCGCCGAGTTCCTCCGGCTCGATCCGAGCCAGGTGGTGAGCCTCGTCGACGACCTGCAGTCGCGCAAGCTCGTCGAGCGCCGGCCCGACCCGTCGGATCGGCGCGCCAACGTCGTGGTCGCGACGCCGGCCGGACGCGAGCTCATCGCGACCGCGCGCGAGTCCGCCCGGGCCGCAGAGGAGCGGGTGCACGCCGAGCTGTCGAGCGACGACCGCGAGACGCTCGCGAGGCTGCTGCGGACGCTCGCGTTCCCGTCGGACTGACGCCGGGCCGCGGCATCCATTCCGGGGCTATCGGCGGTCGAGCACGTAGCGGTCGCGGCCGGCGAAGACACCGACGACCATGAGCGCCGCCAGCACGGCGAGCACCAGGGTGAGGGACGCGGCCCAGCCCCCGGTGAGGCTGTGCAGCGCGCCGAACGCGACCGGGCCGAGTGCGGCGATGACGTACCCGACCGACTGCGACATGCCCGACAGGGCCGCCGAGGTGTCGTGATCGCGGGCCCGCTGGGCCATCAGCGTGAGCGACATCGCGAGCGTCGCGCCCCCGGTGAGCCCGATGAGCGACCCCCACACGATCACGGCGCCCGGCGCGAGCAGCAGCCCGGTGACGCCGACGACCGCGAGGGACGGGATCACCGCGGGCGCCCAGCGCTCGAGTGCGCCGCGCAGGATGAGCGGCACCAGCAGCGAGCCGGCGAGCGAGAACAGCTGGTAGACCATGACGTCGACGCCCGCGACGACCTCCGAGCGGCCGATCGACATCGACAGCGGGGCGAGCCACGTCACGAACATGTAGAACATGGATGCCTGGAGCCCCATGTAGACCGCGACGAGCCACGCGACCGGGTCGGTCCAGATGCCCGTGCGCCCGCGGGGCGCGGCCGAACGGTCGTGCGCGCGGCCCGCGCCGCGGTGGGCCCACC
>DATEOM010000229.1:0-2615 GCA_035274105.1 Microbacterium sp. | reverse complement strand
CGACAAGGCGTACGAGTTCGTCAAGGAGACCGTCGCGCACGGCGGCACCATCCTCTTCGTCGGCACCAAGAAGCAGGCGCAGGAAGTCATCGCCGAGCAGGCGACCCGCGTGGGCCAGCCCTACGTCAACCAGCGCTGGCTGGGCGGTCTGCTCACCAACTTCTCGACGGTGTCCAAGCGTCTCGCACGCATGAAGGAGCTCGAGGAGCTCGACTTCGAGGACCCGGCCGCGAGCGGCTTCACCAAGAAGGAGCTCCTCCTCAAGAAGCGCGAGCTCGACAAGCTCCACAAGTCGCTGGGCGGCATCCGCAACCTCCAGAAGACCCCGTCGGCCATCTGGGTCGTCGACGCCAAGCGCGAGCACCTCGCGATCGACGAGGCTTCGAAGCTCGGCATCCCGGTGATCGGCATCCTCGACACGAACGCCGACCCGGACGAGTTCCAGTACCCGATCCCCGGCAACGACGACGCGATCCGCTCGGTGGGCCTGCTCACGCGCATCATCGCCGACGCCGCCGCCGAGGGCCTCATCCAGCGCCACCAGCCCACCGACGAGGCCGCCGACGCCGAGCCGCTTGCCGACTGGGAGCGCGAGCTTCTCGAGCAGGGCGCGCCCGTCGAGACCGAGGTCGCTGCCGTCGAGACCGCCGCGACCGAGTCGGCCGCCGACGAGGCGGGCGCCGAGGCCGCTGAGGTGACCGAGGCCGCCGAGGCGACCGCCGCAGAGTAAGTCTCACTCACACTCCGCCTCGGCGGGATCGCCCGCGCCGCACGGCATGGACGGTCCCGCCGAGGCATCCACGAGAACTCACACAATCAAGGAGCCGCCACCCATGGCAAACTTCACGATCGCTGACATCAAGACGCTGCGCGAGCAGCTCGGCACGGGCATGGTCGACACCAAGAAGGCGCTCGAGGAGGCCGACGGCGACCTCGAGAAGGCCGTCGAGATCCTGCGCCTCAAGGGTGCGAAGGGCAACGCGAAGCGTGCCGACCGCTCCACGAGCGAGGGACTGGTCGCGGCCAAGGAGGTCGACGGTCAGGTCACGATCATCGAGCTCAACACCGAGACCGACTTCGTCGCGAAGAACGATCGCTTCATCGCCCTGGCAGAGAAGGTGCTCGATGCCGCGGCAGCCGCGCACGCCGACTCGGCCGAGGCAGCCCTCGCCGCTTCCGCCGGCAGCCAGACGGTCGCCGAGCTGATCTCGGACGAGGCCGCGATCATCGGCGAGAAGGTCGAGCTGCGCCGCGTGAACACCCTCTCGGGCGACAAGTTCGAGATCTATCTCCACAAGACCAGCAAGGACCTGCCGCCGCAGGTCGGTGTCGTGCTCGCCTACTCGGGCGACGACGCCGAGACGGCGCGCAGCCTCGCGCAGCACATCTCGTTCGCCAACCCGTCGTACCTGTCGCGCGACGAGGTCCCCGAGGCCGAGGTCGAGAAGGAGCGCGAGATCGTCACCGAGATCTCCCGCAACGAGGGCAAGCCCGAGGCCGCCCTGCCGAAGATCGTCGAGGGCCGCGTGAACGCGTTCTTCAAGCAGGTCTCGCTGCTCGACCAGGACTACGCGAAGGACAACAAGCAGTCTGTCGCGCAGGTCGCGAAGGACGCCGGCCTGACCCTGACGGGCTTCGCCCGCTACAAGGTCGGCGCCTGACCTTCTGAGAAGGCCCGCATCGGCAAGCCGATGCGGGCCTTTTCTCATGCCCTTCGGTAGTTTGTCGTAGACGAGAGGACCACAGTGATCAACGAGAACACCGGGCGCCGCCGCGTCCTTCTGAAGCTGTCCGGCGAGGCGTTCGGCGGCGGCCAGCTGGGTGTCAACCCCGACGTGGTCAGCCAGATCGCACAGGAGATCGCGGCAGCGGTCGACCGCGTCGAGATCGCGGTGGTCGTCGGCGGGGGCAACTTCTTCCGTGGCGCCGAGCTGAGCCAGCGCGGCATGGACCGCGGTCGTGCCGACTACATGGGCATGCTCGGCACCGTCATGAACGCCCTCGCCCTGCAGGACTTCCTCGAGCAGGCCGGCGCCGCCACGCGCGTGCAGTCGGCGATCTCGATGACGCAGGTCGCCGAGCCCTACATCCCGCGCCGCGCGGAGCGTCACATGGAGAAGGGCCGCGTGGTCATCTTCGGCGCCGGCGCCGGGCTCCCGTACTTCTCCACCGACACCGTTGCCGCGCAGCGCGCGCTCGAGATCGACGCGCAGGAGGTGCTCGTTGCGAAGAACGGCGTAGACGGCGTGTACACCGCGGATCCGAAGAAGGATGCCTCGGCCACCCTGATCGATCGCATCACGTATCTCGACGCGCTGCAGCGCGGTCTCAAGGTCGTCGACTCGACGGCGTTCAGCCTCTGCATGGACAACCGCATGGACATGCGCGTGTTCGGCATGGAGCCGGCGGGCAACGTGACGAAGGCCCTCCTGGGCGAGACCATCGGCACGCTGGTCACGGCGTGACGCGCCCCGCGTCGATAGACTTGACCAGCCCCATCTACGCGAAGGAGACACTGTGATCGCGGACGTCTTGGCCGATGCCGGAGTGCGCATGGACCGCGCCGTCGAGGCAGCGAAGGAGGACTTCGCCACGGTGCGCACCGGACGCGCGAA
>DATEOM010000228.1:0-3365 GCA_035274105.1 Microbacterium sp. | reverse complement strand
CCGGCCGGATCTCCGAGTTCCCCCGGGTCGCAGCATCCCATTGTCAACCCCTGTTCACCGGGCGTTCCCCCGATTTCGGGTCTCGCGCCGACGCGCGTAGAGTCTGGCCATGGAAGCCGAAACCCAGACCGACATCGTCGTCCGTCCGGTGCGTGACGTCGACGCGGAGGCCCTCGGGCGCGTCCACGCGACCGCCTGGCACGAGACGTACGACCACCTCATCAGCAAGGCCGCCCTCGAGGCCGTCTCGCCCAAGCGCCTCGCCGAGCTCTGGACGCACTGGGCCGTCCAGGGTCCCGAGTTCAAGATGTTCGCGGCCCTCGTGAACGGCGAGATCGTCGGATTCGCCGGCTCCGGCCCCGCTCGCGACAAGGACGCCCCGCGCTTCCGCGAGCTCTACTTCATCTACCTGCTCGACGCCTTCCACGGCACCGGCATCGGCCAGAAGCTCTTCGACGCCGTCGTCGCTCCGGCCGAGGGCCTGTACCTCTGGGTCGCCGACGACAACCCGCGTGCGCACCGCTTCTACACGCGCAACGGCTTCGCCCTCGACGGCGCCACGCATACCGAGCCCTTCCTCGGCGAGACCCTTACCGAGGTGCGCTTCGTGCGCTGATCCCCCGCTGACCTGAGGGGCGTGTCCGGTTCACCGGGCACGCCCCTCGACCGTTCGCCGACGC
Organism: Microbacterium sp.; assembly: GCA_035274105.1. Taxonomy (GTDB): domain Bacteria; phylum Actinomycetota; class Actinomycetes; order Actinomycetales; family Microbacteriaceae; genus Microbacterium. The sequence continues at coordinate 2,685 of DATEOM010000228.1, read as the reverse complement.
GCGCCGACCCGCCGCGCATCCGGAAGACTGGACGCATGCCCCCTCGCACCGCACTGACCGTCTGGCCCCTCGAGGGCATCCCCGAGATCGCGGCGGGTGCCGACCTCGTCGACGTCATCGCCCGCGCCGCGGACGACGAACTGGCCGACGGGGACATCGTCGTCATCACCTCGAAGATCGTCTCGAAGGCAGAGGGGCGCTTCGTCGTCGCCGACGACCGCGAAGAGGCCATCACGTCCGAGACGGTGCGGGTCGTAGCATCCCGCAGCACCCCCAACGGCTCGACCACCCGCATCGTCCAGAACCGCCTCGGCATGGTCTCCGCGGCCGCCGGCGTCGACGCCTCGAACACCCCGGAGGGCACCGTGCTGCTGCTGCCGGTCGACCCCGACGCCTCCGCCCGCGCGATCGCCGCCGGTCTGCGCGAGCGCCTCGGCGTCGAGGTCGGCGTCCTCGTGTCGGACACGCTCGGCCGTGCGTGGCGCGAGGGACAGACCGACCACGCCATCGGCGCCGGCGGCGTGCACGTCTTCGAAGACCTCCGCGGCGGCACGGATGCCGAGGGCCGCCCGCTCGTCGTGACCATGCCGTGCGTCGGGGACGAGCTCGCGGCAGCCGCCGACCTCGTCAAGGGCAAGGCGGCCCGGCGCCCTGTCGCCGTGGTGCGCGGGCGCGCCGACCTCGTCGGCGAGCTGGATCTTCCCGGTGCCCGCTCGATCGTGCGCCCGCTCGAGAAGGACATGTTCCGCCTCGGTGCCGATGAGGCCTACGCCGAGGGATTCGCCGCGGGCGCAGCATCCGTCACCCCCTGACGATGCGACCGACCCGCCGTCGCGGCGAGCGACGACGGGTCGGGAACGGATGCTGCGGCTCAGCGCCCGGACTTGAGCACCGCCTGACCGGCCGACACCTGCACGGTGACCGTGCTCGAGGCGCCGGGCGTCGAGCCGATGCCGTTCTCGAAGTCGCCGGCCGAGACCTCGGAGCGCACGTCGTACTCGCCCTCGGGCACCGTGAGCCGCAGTGAGCCTGCGCTCACGTCGAGGTCGATCGTATCCGGCTGCGTGCCGGTGAGCGTCGCATCGAGGGAGCCCGCGCTCACGGTGAGGTCGGCCTCGCCCACGCCCTCGAGTTCGAGCGTGCCTCGCCCGGCACTGACGTCGGCGGTGAGCGACTCCGCGGAACCCGAGACGTCGAACGACCCAGCCGCGAGCGACAGGCCGAGCTCGCCGAACTCGCCGTCGGTCACGAACTCGCCGGCCGCGAGCGACACGTTCGCGTCGAGGCCGTCGAGCGACGAGGGCAGCCGGAGCACGGCATCCGCTCCCCCGTCGCCGAACCAGCCGCGCCAGCCGAACCAGCCGAAGCGGTCGGGCGACGAGACCTGCAGCGTGTCGCCGTCGCGCTCGAGCCGCCACGCGTCGGCGTCCCACGAGCTCGTCACCTCGAGCTCGGCTTCCTGCACGTCGGTGAACTCGACGCGCAGCGTTCCGGCGGCGGCGTCGACGTCCAGCGCCTCGACGCCGGCGACGTCGACCGCGCGGGTGGACGTGTGGACAGAGGCCGAGGCGATCGTGCCGACGGCGGCCGAGATCCCGGCGCCGAGCAGCACGATCCCGCCGAGCACGATCACGACGATCGCGACAGCGCGCGAGCCTCCTCCCGACGGCGGCCGGGGCGGCTCAGCGGGACGCTCGGGCGTCACGGGCGGAGGGGTGAGAGTCGTGCTCATCGGTTCGTTCCTGTCTGCGGCCCGCGGCCGCTGGGTGCGGTGGGAGCCGGCGGCGTCGGGCCGCCGTGCTCGAGGTGGGCGATCGCGGCGAGCACGCGCCGGTTGCCCGATTCGTCGGGTTCGAGGTCCAGCTTCTGGAAGACCGCGGTGATGTGCTTCTCGACGCTGCCCTCGGTCACGTGCAGCGTCTTCGCGATGGCCTGGTTGGAGCGTCCCTCGGCGATGAGCGCGAGCACCGAGGCCTCGCGTTCGGTGAGGCGCAGCATCCGTTCGTCCCTCGTCCTGCGGCTGAGCAGCTGCGCGACCACTTCGGGGTCGAGCACCGTGGCACCCGCCGCGATGCGCTCGATCGCCTCGAGGAAGTCGGTCACGTCGGCGACGCGGTCCTTGAGGAGGTAGCCGAGGGCGCCGCCGCTGGACGAGATGAGGTCGGCCGCGTAGCGCTCCTCGACGTACTGCGAGAGCACGAGCACCGCGAGCTGGGGCAGCCGCGCTCGCAGCGACAGCGCCGCGCGAATACCTTCGTCCACCCACGTCGGCGGGAGCCGCACGTCGAGGATGCACAGGTCGGGCGCCGTCTCGTCCACGGTCTCGTCCAGGTGCGACGCGTCCGGCAGGGCGGCGACCACCTCGTGGCCGGCGTCTTCGAGCACCCGCACCAGGCCGGCGCGCAGCAGCGCCGAGTCCTCGCAGATCAGGATGCGCACGGGATGCTCACTTCCACGCTCGTGGGTCCGCCGGCGGGGCTGTCGATGCGGGCCTCGCCGCCGGCCGCGAGCACGCGATTGACGATGCCGTCGAGTCCGCCGCCGGGGATGACGCGGGCGCCGCCCACGCCGTTGTCTTCGACGCGGGCCCACAGCGTGCCGGGCTCACGCAGTCGTGCGACGACGCGCACCTCGGTCGCCCGGGAGTGCTTGGCGGCGTTGGTGAGCGCCTCGGCGATCACGAAG
>DATEOM010000227.1:0-12018 GCA_035274105.1 Microbacterium sp. | reverse complement strand
CGGATCGACCGGTCGCTGCGCGTCCAGCAGCAGCGCACGGCCGAGCTGCGCGCGACGCTCCGCGCGCTCTCCCCCGCATCGACGCTCGCCCGCGGCTACGCCATCGCGCACCTCGCCGACGGCGGCATCGTGCGCGACGCGGCGCAGGCTCCGGCGTCCACCCCTGTCGTCATCACGGTGGGGCGCGGATCCTTCGCGGCCCACTCCGACGGGGAGATCGCCGACGGTGCCGATCGCGGCGCCACCGCGGCGGGCGACGTCGCCGAGCCGAACCGGTCGGGGGCACGGGGAGGCCCCCGGACCGAATTAGGATAGGGGCATGACTGAGACGAGCGGCGCCCTGACGGACGTCGCGACCCTCTCGTTCGAGCAGGCGCGCGACGAACTCGTCCGCGTCGTCGCCGAACTCGAGCAGGGTGCCCCGACCCTCGAGCACTCCCTCGCTCTGTGGGAGCGCGGCGAAGCCCTCGCCGCCCGCTGCGAGGAGTGGCTGCTGGGCGCCAAGCGTCGGCTCGACGCCGCTCGCGCCTCCGCCGATCGCACGCAGGGCGAGGCGCACTGATGGCACGCGGACCCCGCATCGTCGCCGAACTCGGTCGCCCGGAGACCCCCGAAGAGACCGCCGACCGCAAGGCGGAATCGTCGCGCATCTATCGCTCGAGCCAGAACGTCCGCAATCTCATCGCGGCGCTGCTCGCGACGCTCGCGGTCGTCGTCGTGGTCATCGCCGCCGTGCCCCGCGGCACACCGCCTCCGCGCGACGCGGTCGAGGTCGCGTCCGTCGCCGAGGGCGTCGCGGCCTCCGAGGGACGCACGGTCATCACACCGAAGATGTCCGACGCATGGATCGTCAACCGCGCCGGCGTCGAGGGCAACGGAGGGGTGCGGGCGTTCACCGTCGTCTATGCGCCCGCCGACGAGAACACGCGCGGATTCCTGCGCGTCGCGCAGGGTTTCGACGCCGACGAAGCCTGGGAGGCCCGCGTCCTGTCGGGCTCCGCCCCGCAGGACACCGTCACGATCGACGGCATCACGTGGGAGCGCTACGAGCTCGACCCCGAACGCACCGGGAACATCTCGGTCGCGCTCGCCACCGACGCCGGCGCCGACACCGTGCTCATCTATGGCGCCGCGGCCCAGGACGCCCTCGCAGAGACAGCGCGCTCCGTCACGGATCAGATCACCGCACTACGCGAGGAGGCCGAGTGACCGACCAGCCCACACCCGCAAAGGCCTGGCAGGAGATGCAGCGCGGCAACGCGCGCTTCGTGGCCGGCGAACCCCGCCATCCCCGGCAGGACGTCGACACCCGGCATGAACTCGCGGGAGGGCAGCGCCCCCGTGCGGCTCTCTTCGGCTGCGCCGACTCGCGTCTGGCGGCGGAGATCATCTTCGACAAGGGCCTCGGCGACCTCTTCGTCGTGCGCAACGCGGGCCAGGTCGTCTCCGACTCGGTCGTGGGCAGCCTCGAGTACGCGGTCGCGGTGCTCGGAGTGCCCCTCATCGTCGTGCTGGGCCACGACGCGTGCGGCGCCGTCCGTGCGGCGATCGACAGCACCAGCCCCGACGCCGATCCGCTGCCCCCGCACATCTGGCGCCTGATCTCTCCCATCGTGCCTGCGGTGCGCCGCGTCCAGCGGGCGTCGGCCGTGGACGGCGTCTACCCCGACGACATCGACGCCGAAGAGGTCGGCCGCGAGCACCTTCGCGACACCGTCGGCGAGCTGCTGCACTCCTCCGAGCTGATCAGCTCCGCCGTCGAGGAGGGGCGCCTCGCGATCGTCGGCGCCAACTACCGCCTCGGCGAGGGCACCGCGGTGCCCGACGTGGTGGTCGGCATCACCGACGCCGCCTGAACCCCGAAGCTCTGCCAAACACCCCCTGTACCGACACGTGAGGAACAACGACGTGACCGACATCGAGTACCGCATCGAGCACGACACCATGGGCGAGGTGCGCGTGCCCAAGAACGCGCTCTACGCCGCGCAGACGCAGCGCGCGGTGGAGAACTTCCCCATCTCGGGCGACCGGCTGGAGCCCGCCCAGATCGTCGCGCTCGCGCGCATCAAGAAGGCCGCGGCCCTCGCGAACAAAGAGCTCGGCACCCTCGACGGAGCCATCGCCGACGCCATCGCCGGCGCGGCCGACCGCATCATCGCGGGCGAGTTCGCCGACCAGTTCCCGATCGACGTGTACCAGACCGGCAGCGGCACGTCGTCGAACATGAACATGAACGAGGTGCTCGCGACCCTCGCCACACAGGCGCTGGGCGCCACGGTGCACCCGAACGACCACGTCAACGCGTCGCAGTCGTCGAACGACGTGTTCCCGACGTCCGTGCACATCGCGGTGACGCAGGAGCTCATCGACGACCTGATCCCGGCGCTCGACCACCTGGCCGTCGCGCTCGAGGCGAAGGCCGACCTCTGGAAGAGCGTCGTGAAGTCGGGGCGCACCCACCTCATGGACGCGACGCCCGTCACCCTCGGCCAGGAGTTCGGCGGCTATGCCCGCCAGATCCGCCTCGGCATCGAGCGCGTGCAGGCTGTCCTGCCCCGCGTCGCGGAGGTCCCCCTCGGCGGCACGGCCGTCGGCACCGGCATCAACACGCCCCTCGGCTTCCCGCAGCGCGTCATCGAGCTCATCGTCTCCGACACCGAGCTGCCGATCACCGAGGCCAAGGACCACTTCGAGGCCCAGGCCAACCGCGACGGCCTGGTCGAGGCATCCGGCGCCCTCCGCACGATCGCGGTGTCGCTGACCAAGATCAACAACGACCTGCGCTGGATGGGCTCCGGTCCGAACACCGGTCTCGGCGAGCTGCACATCCCCGACCTGCAGCCCGGATCGTCGATCATGCCCGGCAAGGTCAACCCGGTGATCCCCGAGGCGACGCTCATGGTGTGCGCCCGCGTCATCGGCAACGACGCGACCGTGGCGTGGGCCGGCGCCTCGGGTGCCTTCGAGCTCAACGTCGCCATCCCGATCATGGGCAGCGCCGTGCTCGAGTCCATCGAACTGCTCGCGAACACGTCACGCGTGCTCGCCGACAAGACCATCGCCGGCCTCGAGGCGAACGTCGAGCGCGCAGCCGCGTACGCCGGCATGTCGCCGTCGATCGTCACGCCGCTCAACAAGCTCATCGGCTACGAGGCAGCCGCCAAGATCGCCAAGCACTCCGTCGCGAAGGGCGTCACGGTGCGCGAGGCCGTGATCGACCTCGGCTACGTGGAGCGCGGCGAGCTCACGCTCGAGCAGCTCGACGAGAAGCTCGACCTGCTCTCGATGACGCACCCGGGCTGATCAGCCCGCCCCATGCCGTCAGCCGTGCGTCGGCGGGATAATCGGGTCATGGCCCGAACGTCCCGCCCGGTTCCCGCGCGTGTCAGGATCCTCGCCGCGATCCTGGCGGTCGCCTGCGTGGGCTTGGCGATCGTGGGCAGCGTGACCTTCCTGGTGCAGCGGGAGCAGGCTCTCGGCGGCGTCGATGCACGTCTCAAGGCGCAGGTGACATCGCTGCAGGCGGTAGCCGACGACAGTGTCGCCGACTCACCTGGCGGCGCGCCCGCTGCGACCGACGAACTCGACAAGAGCGACTTCGATTCCGTCGACCAGTACCTCAACGCGGTCGTGGCGAGGCTGGTCCCCGCACGGAACGAGGCCTCGCTCGCGCTGATCGACGGAGCGCCACGGTGGGTGCCCGCGACGCTGTCGGGCTTCGACATCTCCGAGAACGAGCAGCTCATCGACCGGGTCCTCACGGAGACGGCAGACGGCTCCCAGAAGCTGGGCACGGCGGTCACCGACGAAGGCTCGCTCCGCTACATCGCGATCCCGGTCGCCATGGACGGCGACCCACGTGAGGGGTTGTACGTGCGCGCGGTCGACCTCGGCAAGGAGCTGCAGCCGGTGACCTTCGCGATGGCGACGTACGTGATCGCGGCCGTCGCGGTGCTGATCGCGATCGGGATCGTCGGATGGTTCGTCACAGGCCGGCTGCTGTCGCCGATCCGCCGCCTTCGCGAGACGGCCGACGCCATCTCGATCACGGACCTCTCGCACCGCCTCGAGCCGCACGGCAACGACGACATCGCCGACCTGTCGCGTACGGTCAACTCGATGCTGGACCGCCTCGAGGACTCCGTCGACGGTCAGCGCCAGCTTCTCGACGACGTGCGTCATGAACTGAAGACGCCCATCACGATCGTGCGGGGTCACCTCGAGCTCATGAACCCGCAGGATGCCGTGGACGTCGCGTCCGCGCGCGACATCGGCATCGCGGAACTCGACCGGCTGACGCGTCTCGTCGAGGACATCGACCTGCTCGCCACCGCAGAGGCGGATTCCTACAGCCTCGACACGGTGGATCTCGCCGCCCTCACCGAGCGCGTCGCCGAACTCGTCGCCGTGATCCCCGGCCATACCTGGACCATCGACGCCTGCGCCGCCGGGAGCACCGTCGGTGATCAGGATCGCCTTCTGCAGGCGTGGCTCCAGCTCGCCGACAACGCCGCGAAGTACACGCCCGAAGGCAGCTCCATCGAGATCGGCAGCGCCCACTCCGACGAGGGCTCGCGGCTGTGGGTGCGAGACCACGGTCCCGGCATCCCGCCGGGTGCGCGAGCCAGGATCTTCCGTCGATTCGACCGCGCTCATGTGAAGCGCTCCGTCGGCGGCTCGGGCCTCGGCCTCGCCATCGTCGACGCGATCGCGAAGGGTCACGGCGGGCACTGCGTGGTCACCGACACGCCGGGCGGCGGGGCGACGTTCACGATCCACCTGCCTCCGACCGAGGCTGAACTGCCGGCACCGGTCCGCGCCGGAGACGTGCTGCAACGGGAGGTTGCCGGATGACCAGGATCCTCATCGTCGAGGACGAGCCGCGCATCGCCGCATTCGTGAGTCGCGGCCTCGAGGCCGCCGGCTACGAGACGATCGTCTTCGAGGACGGCCCGGAAGGGCTCGAGTCGGCACTGCGCGGCGATGCCGATCTCGTACTGCTCGACGTCGGCCTTCCCACGATGGACGGCTTCGAGGTGCTGCGGGAACTGCGCGCCCGCGGCTCCGCGATCCCCGTGATCATGCTCACCGCGCGGTCGAGCACGCGCGACACCGTCACCGGACTGGACGCGGGGGCCAACGACTACGTGCCCAAGCCCTTCACATTCGAAGAGCTGCTGGCGCGCGTGCGCTCACGCCTGCGCGAGAGTGTTCCGCAGGCGGGCGTCTCGATCTCGCACGGCGACGTCGTCCTCGACATCCTCGCGCGTCGTGCGACCGTCGGAGGTCGCGAGATCGACCTGTCGGCGCGCGAGTTCTCTCTGGCCGAGCAGTTCCTGCGCAATCCCGGCCGCGTCCTCAGCCGCGAGCAGTTGCTCAGCCGCGTGTGGGGGCTCGACTTCGATCCCGGCTCGAACGTGGTCGACGTGTACGTGCGGTACCTGCGCGGCAAGCTGGGCGCCGATCACATCGTCACGGTCCGCGGCGCCGGCTACCGCTGGGAGTGAGCGCTCGCCTCCCTGCCCACGGGGTGCCCGCGGCAGGGAGAAGCCCCCGGTGCTGGGGGACACCGGGGGCTGTGAAAGGCCGGACTGGGGGATCCGACCGTTGTCAGTCGCGCTTGTCTGGGGAATTGCGCGACTGGTCTTTCTTCCCGTCGTTGCCGGCGCCGTTGCCGTTCCCGACGTTCGATCCCGCGTGAGCGGGACGGTGCGAACCGGTCGACTGCTGACCGGGATGCTTCTGCTCCGTGGCAGGGAGCTCCTGCTCCGGTGCCGGGTCCGGAGGAGGGGCCTGGACGAGGCTCCGCCGCTGGGTGGTGGCGCCGCTCGAGTCGCTCAGGTTGTTCGATTCCTGCTGCTTGTTCTGGTCGGCGTTCTCGCGCTCGAGACGGGCGATCAGGGCGTCGACCCTCCCGCCCGACCAGCCGTTCGACGCCGCCCAGCTGCGGAGTGGGTCCCACGTTCCCGCCTCTTTGGCCGCGGCGATGGCGGCGTCGATGTCGTCGGGCGGGGACGGAGCGGCGGGCGCTGCTGCCTCGGGCGCCGCGGGCGCGGTGTGGGGGCGCGCGCCGGTCGCCTCGGACGGTGCGACGTCGACAGGGGCGGGCGCCTGGACCACTTCCGGCTGAGCGGACGGGACGGCGGCGTGGGAGGTCGCCGCCGGGGTCGGCCGAGGGGTCGCCGACGGAGATGCCGGGGCGGGGACGACGACGCGCTGGGAGGAGACCCTCGTGCCCTCCGAGTCCGCGAGGGCCACGGTGTTCGCGAGAGCGACGGCCGTCACGACAGCGACGCTCGCCGCGACAGCGGTCATGCCGCCGACCACGAGCCCCGTGCGTGCTTCCACGTCTCGCCTGCCTTCCGTGTGCGCGGAATCGTTTCCCCTCATCCATGGTGACAGACCGATCGCGGCGTACGCGCCGCGGGCGATGAGACTTTCCTCATGCTCGCGCGCCGCAGCGGGCCGGGGTCCAGTACCCCGGCCCGCTGCGTCTCTTCAGCTGATGACGCCGCCTCTCAGGCGAGCTCGCCGGCTTCCAGGAGATCGGTGACGAGCGCGGCGATCGCCGACCGCTCCGACCGCACGAGCGTCACGTGCCCGAACAGCGAGTGGCCCTTCAGCGTCTCGATGACCGACGCGACCCCGTCGTGACGGCCGACCCGCAGATTGTCGCGCTGGCCGACGTCGTGGGTCAGCACGACCCGCGAGTTCTGCCCGATGCGGCTCAGCACCGTGAGCAGCACGTTGCGCTCGAGCGACTGCGCCTCGTCGACGATCACGAACGCGTCGTGCAGCGACCGACCGCGGATGTGGGTGAGCGGCAGCACCTCGAGCAGGCCCCGTTCGACCACCTCGTCGAGCACGTTGCTCGAGACCACCGAGCCGAGGGTGTCGAACACCGCCTGGCCCCAGGGGTTCATCTTCTCCTGCGCGTCACCGGGGAGGTACCCGAGCTCCTGGCCGCCGACGGCGAACAGCGGCCGGAACACGATGATCTTGCGCTGCTGCTGGCGTTCGAGCACTGCCTCGAGCGCCGCACACAGCGCGAGCGCGGACTTCCCCGTGCCGGCGCGGCCGCCGAGCGACACGATGCCGACCTCGGGGTCGAGTAGCAGGTCGATGGCGATGCGCTGCTCGGCCGAACGACCGTGCAGGCCGAATACCTCGCGATCGCCGCGGACCAGACGGTATTCGCCGTCGCCCACGACACGACCCAGCGCCGAGCCTCGCTCGGAGTGGATGATCAGGCCGGTGTTAACCGGCAGTCCCTGCACGTCGCCGCTCGAGGCGACCTCGCTCTCATACAGGTCGCTGATGTCGTCCCCCGAGACGTCGATCTCGGAGATGCCGGTCCAGCCGGAGTCGACCGCCTGCTCGGCGAGGTACTCCTCCGCCGTGATACCGAGGGAGGCCGCCTTGACCCGCATGGGAAGGTCCTTGGAGACGACGGTGACCTCCTGCCCGTCCTGGGTGAGATTCATCGCGATCGCGAGGATGCGGCTGTCGTTGTCGCCGAGCCGCATGCCCGAGGGCAGCACCGTCGCGTCGGTGTTGTTCAGCTCGACGCGCAGCGTCCCGCCCTCGCCGACAGGAACAGGGAAGTCGAGGCGTCCGTGCTCGACGCGGAGCTCGTCGAGGTGACGCAGCGCCTGCCGGGCGAAGTAGCCGATCTCGGGATCGTGCCGCTTGCCCTCCAGCTCCGTGATCACCACGACGGGGATCACGACGCTGTGCTCGGCGAAGCGGAAGAAGGCCCGCGGATCGCTGAGCAGCACTGAAGTGTCGAGCACATAGGTGCGCAGATCCTGATCGGATGCTGCGACCTGCTCGAGGTCCTGACTGCGCTGCTCGTGTGGTGCTCGTGTGGTCACAACCCACTCCCGCCCCGGGTGGTTCACCCGGCAGTCACGAGTCGACCGGAGTCACGAGTCGCGATCCTGAGGCCGACTCGACCGGGCTCCTTGCCCGATGCGCTCACGCTACGACCGCGCGCCGACATCGGACGCACCCGACACGCAAGAATCTCGTTACGCGTTGATGAACGGATGCTGCATCCCCGGCATCCCGGTCACCAGACCCGCGCCGACGAGAAGGCGGCGAGCGCGTCGCCGAACAGCCGCAGCGTGTCGGCGCCGGTGCCGACGTGGGGTGCGACCCGGATGCGTCCGGCCCTCGTCGTGACGGTGAGGCCGTGATTCGCGAGCGACGCGGCGAGCGGCGCGGCGTCCTGCGAGGCGGGTTCGAGGGTCACGATGCCCGCGCGGCGCTCGGGCTCGCGGGGCGTGATCACGGGCACCTCGTACCGGTCCGCGAAGAACATGACGTCGGCCGTGCGCTCCGCCAGCACCGACTCGATGGCGGCGACGCCCACGTCCGCCACTTCCCGCAGCGCCGTCGCCAGGCGCGCGGCGGCGAGGGTGTCGAACCCCGAGACGGAGAAGGCCTGAGCGGAGGCGGCAGGCGCGGGCACCGCGTCGACCGGCAGGTCGCCGTCCACGCCGGCGAAGCCCGACAGGACGGGCGCGATGCGCTCGAGCGCACGCTCGCCGAACCAGGCGAACCCGGTCCCCCGGCCGGCGCGCAGCCACTTGTAGCCGTGCCCGCACACGACGTCGGCGGCGAGGTAGTCGGCCTCGACCATGCCGAAGCCCTGGATGGCGTCGACGATGAGCAGGCGATCGCCGATCACCTCTCGGATCGCCGACAGGTCGGTGCGGTACCCGGTGCGGAAGTCGACGAGGCTGACCGCGACGGCACGGGTGTCATCGGAGAGCGCCGAGCGGATCGTGTCGGGCGTCATGAAGCCGTCGGCCGGCTCGACCCACTGCAGCTGCACCGAGCCGAAGGCCTCCGACGCGCGCGTGGCCGCGACGGTGAGGCTCGGGAACTCGCCGCGGCCGAGCATGAGGCCGCCGGCGAGTCCGTAGATGGCGTGCATCAGTCCGTAGGTGGTGGACGGCTGCAGCACCACCTGGGCCGCGTCGGCGCCGATCAGTTCCGCCACCAGCTCGCGGGCCTCTCGCATGTGGTCGGCGACGAGGTCGATGCTCGTGCGCCGGCCCGAGCCGAGCAGCTCGGTATCGCCCTGCGCCTCGCTGCGGACCGCAGGCGAGAGCGGCCCGAACGCCGCCCAGTCCAGATACCCCGGTTCCCCATCGAACGACGCCAGATATGAATCCAGATCCGTCACGCGGATCATTCTGGCAGAGGCGCGAACAACGTTGTGAAAGGCCTGTCAGCCGCCGTATCGCCGGTCCCGCGAGGCGAAGTCGCGGATGGCGCGGAGGAAGTCCACCTCGCGAAGATCCGGACCGAGCGCCTCGACGAAGTAGAACTCGGAGTGGGCCGACTGCCACAGCAGGAAGTCGCTCAGCCGCTGCTCCCCCGACGTGCGGATGACGAGGTCCGGGTCGGGCTGCCCGCCGGTGTACAGATGCTCGCCGATCTGCTCGGGTGTGAGGCTCGCGGCCAGCTCCTCGAGCGAGCCGCCGCGCTCGTCGTGCTGGGCGATGATGCTGCGCACGGCATCCACGATCTCGCCCCGGCCGCCGTAGCCGACGGCGAGGTTGACATGCATCCCCGCGTTGTCCTTCGTGCGGGCCTCGACCTCGGCGAGCACACGCCGGAGGTCTTCCGGCAGCGCGTCGGCGCGGCCCACGTGCTTCACGCGCCAGTCGCGCTCGTGCGAGAGCTCGTCGGCGAGGTCGGCGATGATCTCGATGAGGTCGGACAGCTCCCGCGAATCGCGCTTGCGCAGGTTGTCGTTCGACAGCAGGTACAGCGACGCGACACGGATGCCGACGTCATCGCACCAGCGGAGGAACTCCTTCATCTTGGCCGCGCCCGCGCGGTGGCCGTGCGCGGCGGAGTCATAGCCGAGCTGCTTGGCCCACCGACGGTTGCCGTCGATCATCATCGCGAGGTGCCGCGGCACGGATGCCGGATCGAGGCGCCGGCGCAGGCGGTTGATGTAGAGCCGATAGAGGGGACCCCTGCCCTCGTTCGTCTCGCCGCGCGCCACACGCCTACGCTACCCCGCGCGCGACGTCGCCCCTAGCGTGGTCCTCGGGTGCCGGCATCGGTGGACCGACCATGTTCCGCTGCCGGCATGCGCCCCCCTCTACGCTTAGGGCATGAGCCGCCGTCGCAGTCTCCCCCGGGCCCCGGAGGTCCCCGTGCTGCCGCTGATGGACGCCGCGGCCGTCGACGCCGCGACGCCCGAGATCAAGCCCAGCTGGCGCGGCTGGATCCACGCGGCGACCTTCCCGATCGCGATCGCCGCCGGCATCGTGCTGATCGTGCTCGCGCAGGGAGCCCCGGCGAAGTGGGCGTCAGCGGTGTTCATGGCCACGTCGCTCCTGCTGTTCGGCAACTCCGCGCTGTACCACCGGTTCAACTGGAAGCCGAAGACCAAGTCGGTCCTCAAGCGCATCGATCACGCGAACATCCTGCTGCTCATCGCGGGCACCTACACGCCGATCGCCGTGCTCGCGCTCCCGCCGCAGCAGGGCGCACTGCTGCTGGTCCTCGTCTGGAGCGGCGCGCTTCTCGGCATCCTCTTCCGCGTCTTCTGGATCAACGCACCGCGCTGGCTCTACGTCGCCCTCTACCTCCTGCTGGGCTGGGCGGCCGTCATGTACATCGTCCCGCTGTTCCAGGCGAGCGCGGCCATGATGATCCTCGTCGCCATCGGCGGCCTGCTCTACACCGGCGGCGCCGTGGTCTACGCGCTCAAGCGCCCCAACCCGTGGCCCGGCCACTTCGGCTTCCACGAGATCTTCCACGTGTGCACGGTGCTGGCGTTCCTCTGCCACTGGACGGCATGCCTCATCATCGCGCTCGAACCGTACTCCCCGTCGCTGGGACTCCCTGGCTGAAGACGATGACGGATGCTGCGGGCCGCAGCATCCGTCTCCACATCGCTGGAGCGGTCTCAGCGCTGGGGCGGCGTCGCGTCACCCCGGCCGTCGTCGGCCGTCGGCTCGATGCTCTGGTCGTCGACCTCGGTCGCCTCCGTGGCCCGCGCTGCCTGCTCTTCGGCGTCCAGCTGCTCCTGTATGTCGGCGCGCACGCGGCCGCGGCGGATGCGGCGCATCATGTCCCACACCAGGAAGATCACGGCGATCGCGATGATCGCGGTGAAGAGGAATCCGACGACTCCGGGACTCACGAGGTTCGGGTCGACCGCGGGTGTGGGGGTCGGCGTCGGAGTCGCCGCGGCGGGAAGAATCCCGGCGATCGCGTACTGCATGGGGTCCTCGCTCTGCCCGCGAGGCGGGCGATGTCGTCGGGGGCGCGCGCGAGCGCATAGCCTGGAGTTCCAGCCTAATCTTCCTATCCGACCCGACGAGCCCGAAGGAGCGGCGTGACCACGCAGGACGTGCTCGACGAGCGCTACGGCCGTCGCCGCTCCCCCGCGCGCGCGTGGCTGATCGGCGCCGGCATCGTCGTCGCGGTCGGCGTCGTGGGCCTGTTCGGCTGGTTCACCGTGCGCGGGTCGCTCAACTCCGTCGACTCCGACACGACGACGTTCGAGGTCGTCGACGAGCACTCCGTGGTGCTCGGCTTCCAGATCAGCAGCCCGCCGGGCGCCGCCGTCGCATGCGCGATCGAGGCGCAGGACGAGGAGCACGGCGTGGTGGGCTGGCGGGTCGTCGAGCTGCCGGCATCCGAGCTCCACGCGCGCGCGTTCCGCGAGGCGATCCCGACGACGGCGCTCGCCACGACCGGCTTCGTGAACTCGTGCTGGGTGCTGGCCGGATGAGTTTGTCCGAACAGGCGCCGTGACGTAGTCTTGCGGGACATCAGCAGAATCGCGCCCTGGCCGTGAGCCGGGGCGTTCGGTTTATGCCCGCACTGCTCTCGTCGGCGGCGGGCCCAACGAAGGAGTCAGCCGTGTCCACCGACGCCCCCGTGACCTTCCTCACCCAGGACGCCTACGATCGCCTGGCCGCCGAGCTCGAGCACCTCTCGACCACCGGCCGCGAGGAGATCGCCAAGCGCATCGAGGCCGCG
>DATEOM010000226.1:0-11558 GCA_035274105.1 Microbacterium sp. | reverse complement strand
CAGCTCACCACGCTGCCGCTCGGCGCGGGCGCGCCGGTGTGGAGCCCGCACGGCGGCGCGATCGCCTTCAGCGCGCCGGTCGACATCGCCGCCGCAGCCGAGGAGGACGACGCCGCCCGCAAGCGACGCGCGCAGGCACCGATCGTCACCGACCGGCTCGACTACCAGGCCGACGGCGCGGGCCTGCTGCGCACGATGCGCACCCACATCCACGTCCTCGACCTGGTCAGCGGGGAATGCCGGCAGGTGACCGAGGGCGACTGGCACGCCGGCGAGCCCGCCTGGTCTCCGGACGGCACCAAGCTCGCGTTCACCGCCGCCAGCGGCGACCTCGAGCCGCGCGCACCGGTGTTCGTCCTCGACGTCGCCGACCATGCCGCGACGCCGGTGCGGGTCGGCCTCGCGGACGGCTTCGGCGGTCCGGTGCTGTGGACGCCGGACGGCGGACACGTGCTCGTGGTCGGCCATCGCGGCGCGCCGGTCGGGCACGCTGGGCTGCTGCGGCTGGCGATCGACGACGGCAGCGTCCGCGATCTGGCCGCGCCATTGGACCGCAACGTCATGCCGGGCGGTCCGGGATACCCCGGCGCGCTGCCCGTGTTGATCGACGACGGACGCACGGTGCTCTTCTGTGTGCGCGACCGTGGGTGCACGCACCTGTACGCGGTGGACATCGACGGCGGTGAACCCCGGCTGGTGCTCGGCGGTGAGGCCCGCTCGGTCTCCGGGATGAGCGTGCAGACGGGTACCGCCGCGGTCGTGCTCAGCACCGCGACAGCCTTCGGCGACCTCGTCACCGTGGACCTCGCGTCGGGTGTGGAGACCGTCCATGACGGCGCGGAGCTCGATCTACTGCCACGCGTCCCGCGCCAGTTCACTATCTCGGACGGCACGGTTGTGCAGGGCTGGCTGGTGCGTGACCCGGACGCCGACGGACCGCAGCCGTTGCTGCTCGACATCCACGGCGGCCCGCACAACGCATGGAACGGCGCGGCCGACGACGTGCACCTCTACCACCAGGAACTCGCCCGGCGTGGCTGGACGGTACTGCTGGTCAATCCGCGCGCGAGCGACGGCTACGGCGCCGCGTTCTACGACGCGGCGATTGGCAACTGGGGCACCGCCGATGCGAACGATTTCCTCGAACCGATCGACGCCTTGGTGGCCGAGGGGATCGCGGACGCGCGGCGGCTTGCGATCACCGGTTACAGCTACGGCGGATACATGACCTGCTACCTGACCAGTCGTGACGACCGGTTCGCGGCCGCCGTCGGCGGTGGCGTGGTGAGCGACCTGATCAGCGACGCGGGCACCGCGGACCTCGGCCACTTCCTCGCGGTCCACGAGCTCGACGGCATGCCCTGGTCCGAACGGGCGCGCTACGCGGCGATGTCACCGCTGGAGCGCATCGAGAGCGTCACGACACCGACGCTGATCCTGCACGGCGAGGAGGACGTGCGCTGCCCCGTCGGACAGGCGCAGCAGTGGCACGCGGCGCTGCGGCAGCGCGGGGTGCCGACTCGGTTGGTGCTGTACCCGGGCGCGTCGCACCTGTTCATCCTCGACGGCAAGCCATCGCACCGCCTTGACTACAACCGGCGCGTGGTCGAGTGGATCGAGCAGTACGCGAACGCACGCCGTCCGCGCGTCGACGCCGCGCACTGGCAACGGCGTCTCGAGGTGCTGGCGGCGCGGCACGGTGTCACCGGCGCTGTCCTAGGGATCCTGCGCGTCGACGGCGACGATCTGGTCGAGGCGGCGTACGGCGTGCTCAACAAGGACACCGGCATCGCCGCGACCGCCGATTCAGTCTTCCAGATCGGCTCGATCACCAAGGTGTGGACGGCGACGGTCGTGATGCAACTGGTGGACGAAGGCCGCCTCGACCTCGACGCGCCGCTCGTCGAGGTCCTGCCGGAACTGCGCCTCGCCGACCCGGACGTCACCAAGCAGGTGACGATGCGGCACCTGCTCACGCACACCAGCGGCATCGACGGAGACGTCTTCACCGACACCGGCCGCGGCGACGACTGCCTCGAGAAGTACGTCGCACGCCTGGACGAGGTCGGGCAGAACCATCCGCTCGGCGTGACCTGGTCGTACTGCAACGCGGGATTCGTGTTGATGGGACGGGTGATCGAGCAGATCACCGGGCAGACCTGGGACGACGCGCTGCGCGAGCGCCTGTTCACGCCGTTGCAGCTGAAGCACACGATCACGCTGCCCGAGGAGGCGCTGCTGCACCGCACGGCCGTCGGGCATGTCGCGGAGGGGGGCGGCGATCCGACGCGTGCGCCGGTGTGGGCTCTGCCCCGCTCGATCGGACCGGCGGGGTTGATCGGTGCGAGCCCGGCCGATGTGCTCGCCTTCGCGCACATGCACCTGCGCGGTGGCCTCGCCGCGGACGGAACACGCGTGCTCAGCGAGGCGAGCGCGGTGGCGATGGCGGACAAGCACGCCGACCTGCCCGACAAGCACACCCTCGGTGATTCGTGGGGGCTGGGCTGGATCCGCTTCGACTGGGACGGTCACCGGTTGATCGGCCACGACGGCTCGACGATCGGCCAGAACGCGTACCTGCGGCTGTTGCCGGAGCAAGGGCTCGCGGTCACGCTGCTCACCAACGGCGGCCACTCGCGAGACCTGTACCAGGATCTCTACCGCGAGATCTTCGCCGAGCTCGCCGGCGTCGCGATGCCGTTACCGCTCGCCGCTCCGGCGCAGCCACCCGCGGTTGACGTGCACCGGCATCTCGGCACCTACGAACGCGCGAGCGTGCGTCTCGAGGTGCTCGAACGCGACGGGGCGAACGTGCTGCGTACCACCATCCTCGGTCCGCTCGCCGAACTGCTGCCCGACCCGGTCGAGGAGTACGCCATGATCCCGGTTGACGCGCGCGGCGATCTGTTCGTGGTGCGCGAACCGAACGCGCAGACGTGGACGCCGGTCACCTTCTACGCGCTGCCCACCGGCGAGCGTTACGTGCACTTCGGTGCGCGGGCCACTCCCAAGATCGCCTGACATGTTGCCCGACATCGAGGCGCTGGTGACGTGCGAGTCACCGTCGACGGATCTCGGCGCCGTCGCAGCGAGCGCGCAGGTGGTCGCGCGCGTCGGCGCCGCCCACCTCGGCGCGGAACCGGAACTGATCGACATCGACGGACGTGGCCATCTGCGGTGGCGGTTCGGCACCGGGGCGAGACGGGTGCTCGTGCTCGGTCACCACGACACGGTCTGGCCGCTCGGTTCGCTGCACACCCACCCCTTCCGGGTGGACGACGGCGTGCTGCGCGGACCGGGCTGTTTCGACATGAAGGCAGGCGTGGTGATGGCGTTCGCCGCGATCGCCGCACTGGCCGACCCGTCCGGCATCACGCTGCTGATCACCGGCGACGAGGAGATCGGCTCACCGACGTCGCGCGCGTTGATCGAGGACGAGGCGCGCGGCTGCGCGGCTGCGCTCGTGCTGGAGGCGTCGGCCGACGGCGGCGCGCTCAAGGTCGAGCGCAAGGGCGTGTCGCTGTACGACATCGAGGTGGACGGCCGCGCCGCGCACGCCGGCCTCGAACCGGAACGCGGCGTGAACGCGACGATCGAGGTCGCGCACCAGGCGCTCGCGCTGGCCGCGCTCGCCGACGGCGACGCCGGCACGACCGTCACCCCGACCGTCATGTCCGCAGGGACGAGCACGAACACCGTGCCGGCACGGGCGCGGCTGAGCGTGGACGTCCGCACCCGGCGCCGTGCCGAGCAGGACCGGGTCGACGCGGCGGTACGTGCGCTGCGCCCCGTCGTCGACGGTGCGCGGATCGAGGTGCACGGCGGGCCGAATCGTCCGCCGCTGGAACGGTCCGCGGCGGCCGAACTGTTCGCCCGCGCCGCGCTGATCGCGCGCGATCTGGGCCACCCGCCGCTGCGTGGCGTAGCCGTCGGGGGTGCGTCCGACGGCAACTTCACCGCGGGCGTGGGCACGCCGACGCTCGACGGGCTCGGCGCGGTCGGCGGCGGCGCGCACTCGGACGACGAGCACGTGCTCATCGCTGAGCTCGCACCGCGCACCGAATTGGTGCGGGCGTTGCTCGCCGACCTACTCACGTCCGGCGCTACGAAGGCTGCTGCCGCGGCTGGTACGGATCGACCATGACGCCGCGTATCAAGTCGGCCCACACTGTGGGCGTGACCGATCTACGCGACCACACCGCGGCGACGTTGTCGACTGCGGACGCCGCGGTCGCGGCGGCGGATGCGGCAGCGCGTGCGGCCGCGGTGGAGGTGCGCGAGCTCACCGCACAACGCGAACTCGACGACGTCTACCGCATGTACAACGAGATCTGGCGACCGGACCCGACGAACCCGCCGGTGACGAGCGAACTGTTGCGCGCATTGAGCAAGGCGGGCAACTACGTCTCCGGGGCGTTCGACGCGGGCACGCTGGTCGGCGCGTGCGTGGGATTCTTCGGCGCGCCGGTCGACGGCGCCCTGCACAGCCACGTCGCGGGCGTCTCCACCGCAGCACAAGGTCGTAGCGTCGGCTTCGCGCTCAAGCTGCATCAGCGCGCGTGGTCACTGCTGCGCGGAGTCTCGGTCGTGGCGTGGACGTTCGACCCGCTGGTCCGGCGCAACGCGTACTTCAACATCGTCAAGCTCGCGGCGTCCCCCGCCGAGTATCTGCCGAACTTCTACGGCGGCATGCACGACGCGATCAACGGCGACGACGACAGCGACCGCCTGCTCGTGCGGTGGCAGCTCGAATCGGCCGCGGTGATCGCCGCGTGCAGCGGATCGACGAGGGCCGCCGACGCGCAGCGCGAGCGTGACAACGGCGCAGCGGTCGCGCTCGGCGTCGGCGCCGACGGCAAACCGGAGCCGGGCACGGCCGACGCCGAGACGCTGCTCGTCGCGGTCCCGGCGGACATCGAGGCACTGCGGCGGCGCGATCCGGATGCGGCGAAGCAGTGGCGGGTCGCGGTGCGCGAGTCGCTCAGCGCGCTGCTGAACGACGGCGCGCGCGTCACCGGATTCGACCGCGCCGGCTGGTACGTACTGCGACGGGGGCCGCGATGAAACTGAGCGGTGTCGAGCTGCTGCGCATCAGCATGCCGCTCGTCGCGCCGTTCCGGACGTCGTTCGGCACCGAAACGACGCGCGAAGCGCTGTTGCTGCGGGTGGTCACGTCCGACGCCGAGGGTTGGGGCGAGTGCGTGGCGATGTCCGCGCCGCTGTACTCGTCCGAGTACGTGGACGCGGCGGCCGATGTGCTGCGCCGGTTCCTGATTCCCGCGCTGGCCGAGGTCGACGAGCTGACCGCGATCTCGATCGCGCCTGCCCTCGGGAAGTTCCGCGGCCACCGGATGGCGAAAGCGGCGCTGGAGACCGGTGTGCTCGACGCCGAACTGCGCGCCGAAGGCCGCTCGTTCGCGCGGGAACTCGGCGCGGTCCGCGATCGCGTGCCGTGCGGCGTCTCGGTCGGCATCATGAACTCGGTCCCGGAGCTGCTGGACGCCGTCGAGGGCTATCTCGCCGCGGGATACGTGCGGATCAAGCTCAAGATCGAGCCGGGGTGGGACGTCGAGCCGGTGGCTGCGGTGCGCGAGCGGTTCGGCGACGACGTGCTGCTGCAGGTCGACGCGAACACCGCATATACGGTCGCCGATGCGCGCCACCTCGCCGGTCTCGACCCGTTCGACCTGCTGCTCATCGAGCAGCCCCTGGACGAGGAGGACGTGCTCGGCCACGCCGAGCTGGGAAAACTCGTGCGCACCCCGATCTGTCTCGACGAGTCGATCACGTCCGCCCGTGCGGCCGCCGACGCGATCCGGCTCGGCGCCTGTGCGATCGTCAACGTCAAGCCCGGCCGGGTGGGCGGTTACCTCGAGGCACGGCGCATCCACGATGTCTGCCACGCGCACGGCGTGCCCGTGTGGTGCGGCGGGATGCTCGAGACCGGTGTGGGACGTGCGCCCAACCTGGCGCTCGCCGCGCTGCCCGGGTTCACCCTGCCGGGGGACACGTCCGGCTCCGAGCGCTACTACCGAACCGACATCACCGCACCGTTCGTGCTGCGGGACGGGCATCTCGACGTGCCGACCGGCGCGGGGATCGGCGTCGACCCGATCCCGGACGAGCTCGCGGCCGTCACGACATCCAGCGAGTGGGTACCCCTGCGCTGACCTGTCGACTGGCACCGAAAGCGGCACCGATCCCGTAGCTCGGGACGAACTAAGCTGGGCGTCCCGCTCCTACGTTCGGGAAGTGCTCAGTGTGGTGACCGAGAAATCTCTGCGTCCGCGCGCCAGCCTCGGCCGGATCGTCGACGACCTCGGGGCCACGCTGCTCGACCTCGTGCACGGCGATCCGGAACGGCCCGAGGAGATCGAGGGCATCGTCATCCACGACCCGGTGGACGAGCCGGCGATGCCGCGCCGCGCACTCGTCCTCGGCGTCGGACTCGACCCACAGCGGCGTCCCGACGAGGTCGCCGCCCTGCTCGACACGCTCGGCACGCACCAGTGCGTCGGGCTGATCGTGCGTGCGCCGGTGCCCGTCAACGGGCCGATCGCCGCTGCGGCGCAACGCGCGGGCGTGGCCGTCCTGGCCTTGACCCGCGGCGCGTCGTGGACACAGGTCGCCGCGATGCTGCGCTCGCTGCTGGCCGAGGGCGATGTCGGCGTCGACGCCACGGAGACACTCGCCGGGCAGCCCTCCGGCGATCTGTTCGCGCTCGCAAACGCGGTTGCCGCGCTCCTCGACGCGCCCGCGACGATCGAGGACCGCAGTTCGCGCGTGCTCGCGTTCTCCGGACGGCAGGACGAGGCGGACCCGTCCCGGGTCGAGACGATCCTCGGCCGGCAGGTGCCTGAGCAATACTCGCGGATCCTCACCGAGCGCGGCGTGTTCCGCGATCTCTACCGCAGTGACGAGCCGGTGTACGTCGCACCGTTCCGGACCGAGAGCGGCGACTACACGCTGCCCCGGGTCGCGGTGTCCGTACGTGCGGGTGACGAGGTGCTCGGCTCGATCTGGGTGGCCGTGCACGAGCCGTTGAGCGAAGCACGGACGCAGGCGATGCGTGACGCCGCGAAGGTCGTCGCCCTGCACATGCTGCGGATCAGGGCCGGTGCGGACGTCGAGCGGCGACTGCGTGCGGACCTCCTCGGCACCGCCCTCGAAGGCGAGAAGGGCGCCCACGACGCCTTGCAGCGGCTCGGCCTCGCCGACCAGCCGATCGCCGTGCTCGCTCTGGCTCTTGCGCCGGCGGCAACGAGCGAACCGTCCATCGACGGCGACACCAGCCGGGTGAGCGGTCTGCAGCGCATGTCTGACGCGCTCGCGATGCATCTGAGCGCCGTGCATCCGCGTTGCGCGGCCGCGCTGATCGGCGACATCGCATACGGATTGGTGCCGGTGATCGGCGACCACGCCGACGGCGCGCAGCGCGCGGTGCGGATCGCACAGGAATTCCTCGACCGCGTCGGGCATCGTGTGCATGCTGTGGTGGGCGTCAGCGAGGTGGTCACCGAAAGTGCCCGGCTCGCGCACGCGCGGGCGAGTGCCGATCGCGTCCTGCGCGTGTTGCGCACCGGTACCCGCCAACCCCGCGTCGCCCGGCTGGACGATGTCCACGTCGAGTCGCTCGTGCTCGAGTTGCGCGACCTTGTCGCCGCACGCGGCGACGAGCCGACGGGTCCCGTCGCGCGGCTGTTCGCCTACGACGCGCAGCACCACGCGAACCTGGTCGAGACGCTGCGCGCGTGGCTGGACGCGTTCGGCGACATCGGTGCGGCCGCCGCGTCCCTCTACGTGCATCCGAACACGTTCCGCTACCGCCTGCGCCGGGTTGCCGAGGTCGGTTGCTTGGACCTGCGCGATCCGAACGCGCGTTTCGCCGCGATGCTGCAACTGCGGGTGATCTCGCTGACGAAGTGACGGGTTGACGTGAGGGTTCGTGCCCGCACACGAGTGCCTCGCGTGAGTATGTCGCGACCGGACATATCCGGTGGCTCAGGATGCGCGCAAGCATGGCGGGTGCCACCGCCGACCGTCGTCCAGGAGACACCGATGACCGAGCAGGACGCCCTCGCCGCGAAAGTCCGTGAACTGGCGAACGAACTCGACGTGCCCGGCGTCGCCGTGGGCATCGTGCACCGCGGTGTCGAGCAGTACGCATTCTCCGGCGTCACCAGTATCAAGAACCCGTTGACCGTGGACGAGACGACGCTGTTCCAGTTCGGCTCGACCGGCAAGACCTACACCGCGACCGCGATCATGCGGCTGATGGAGCGCGGCGATCTCGATCTCGATGCGCCGGTGCGCACGTACCTTCCCGAGTTCACGCTGCAGGACGAGGACGTCGCGCGCGAGGTCACCGTCCTCAACCTGCTCAACCACACCGCCGGCTGGGAAGGTGACCTCTCCGACAACACCGGTGACGGTGATGACGCGCTCGAGCGCTACGTCGCGCTGATGAAGGACATCAAGCAGGTAACGCCGCTGAACGCAACGGTGTCCTACAACAATGCGTCGCTCTCGGTGGCCGGGCGGATCATCGAGAAGATCACCGGAAAGACGTTCGAGGCCGCGATGCGTGAGCTGATCCTCGAGCCGCTCGGCCTCGACGACACGCTCTTCTCCATGACCGAGATCATGATGCGGCGCTTCGCCGTCGGCCACGTCCAGGAAGAGGACGGCAGCATCCATCTCGCCCCGTCGTGGGCGATCCCGCGCGGCAACGCACCGGCCGGTGGCATGTCGGCGACCGCTGCGGACCAGATCCGCTGGGCGAGTTTCCATCTCGGGGATGGGACGGCCGCCGACGGTTCACGCGTGCTGAGTGCCGAGTCGGTCGCGCGCATGCAGCAGCCGACCGTCTCGATGCCCGGCAGCGCGCTCGGCGATCACGTCGGCATCAGCTGGTTGCTGCGTGATGTCGACGGCGTGCGCGTCGTGGCACACGGCGGCACGACGATCGGCCAGCACTCGGAGTTCCTGCTCGTGCCGGAACACGACTTCGGGCTGATCTCAATGACGAACTGCGGGCCGAACGGACCGAAGTTCAACGACCAGCTGCGCGTCTGGGCGTTCGAACAGTACCTCGGCGTCATCGAGCGCGAACCCGTCCCCGTGCAGCTGTCCGAAGACGAACTCGCGCAATACGCCGGCAGCTACGAGACGATCATCGTCCTGGTCGACGTCGAACCGACGGACGGGCGGCTCGTCGCGCGGATCAAAGTCAAGCCGGAGATGGCGCAAACCCTGCGCGACGCCGGTCAGGATCCTGACGAGCCGCAACCGGACTATCCGATCGGCCTGCTCGGTGGCGAGGGCGATCGCTACGTCATCACGACTGGCGCGGCGAAAGGAATGAAGGGCTACTTCACCCGCGACTCGAACGGTCGGGTGGACGGCATCCACCTCGGCGGTCGACTCGCGACCCGTGTTGGCTCACTGACGGGCTGACCTGCTACACCGGCAGGATGTTGATCACTCCTGCCAGGACGACGAGCACCCGACGGAGATGAGCGACTGCGCCGCCATAAGGCCTTGGCGCGAAGGTCAACGGCACGGTGTCGGTCGGGCTGAACGCGACCGCCGCGTCCACTGTGGACTTCCTGTCCATACAGCTGTCGAGTAACTGGAGTCCTTTTCGACCTGCGACGCCTGCCGGATGGCCTCCTCGGTACCGCACAGTCGCAGGTGGTCATACAGCGAGTGGGTGAACTTTGGCCTCTTAATCCGCGGGTTCGGGGTTCGAGTCCCTGGCGGCGCACTCACAGCAAGCCTTTGACCTGCACACATGCACGTTCCGGTGCTCGCTGGCCGAATCCGGGGCGCCGTGAAGTCGGCTGGTCACCATGATCACGACCACACGGGTCGCGGCGCGAGACCGGCCGGTAGCGCGGCGGGTTGGTCCGGCCGGGTCAAGAGCCGCATGCCATGCTCAGATTCAGACCTCAGGCGACTGTGTCAGGCTCCCGCGCATCGTCTGGTACAGCAGGGCGGTCGTCACGGCGAGCACGATCGTGCCGATGGACTCCACGGCCAGGGTGGGCGGCACCGGTCCGTAGCTCAGCGTCTCTCCAATACCGAACAGTCCGACGGTGAGCGCAAGCACCAGGGCGAGCAACGTGCCCGCCATGAACACTGTGCCGAGCGCGCTGGCCAGCAGCAGGAGCCGCCCCCGCAGGACCACGATGCCGATCGCCAGCACCAGCCCACCGACGGCGTTCAGCCAGAAGGGCTTGCCGAGCGATCCGGCACCCTTGGCGGCGAGGTACAGGTGGATCCCGCCCATAGTCAGCAGGAACAGCACGCTGAGCACCCGCCAGACGATGAGTGAGCGCAGCGCGCGGTGGCCGGCGCCGGCAGCCGAGACCGGAATGCGGGAGCCGACTCGCTCAGGCTTCATTGCCATGTCTCCACTACCTTCCTGATACTCATCAGGCTCCCGTTCGGATGGGACGGACCCTCGAGACGGCGGCTGTCGAGACGAAGTCGTCGCTACCACTCCCCACAACGTACCGCCCGCTCCGGCCCACCGTGGCCGTCCGCCCCGGAAATCTGGACGGTCCCCGCTGTTGCCAAAATACGAAGAAGATCGGCTTCCTGCCGTTCGGTCACTGGTCGCGCTCGCCGGGTTCGCAGACGCGCACCGCCGCGGACGCGCTGCAGCAGTCCACCGAGTTGGCGGTGGCGGACGAGGAACTCGGGGCCGACGGCGCCTGCCTTGCTAAGGTCGGCTCGTGCGCGACCGTTTTTACCATCCTGGATTGGATGGCGTCCGCGCTGTGGCACTTCTTCTGGTTCTCGGTCAGCACGCGCCGACTAGGCCGCTCATCGACGGCTTCGTGGGTGTGACCGTGTTCTTTTGCCTGTCGGGGTATCTCATTACCACCCTATTAGTCCGCGAACTCCAAACCGGCACCATCGATGTACGCGCGTTCTATCGCCGACGTGCGGCGCGCCTCTGTCCGGCGTTGGTGACGGTCGTCGCGGTGACGACCGTGGTGCTGCTCATACGTCGACAAGCATTCCCCGCCCCGACGCACCTCAGTGTCGGGCAGATTCTCGCACCCGCCGGCGCAGGTGTCGCATATGCAACAAACCTCTTTGACTGGACCGGCCACTCCTTCGCTACGCAGGACTATCTCAACTACACATGGTCGCTCTCGATCGAAGAGCAGTTCTACTTGCTGTTGCCGTTCGCACTGCTCTGGAGCTACCGTCGCGGTCCTCGGCTGTTCGCCGCCCTCACCGTGTCATTCATCGGGATCACCCTGGCGATCAACCTCTACCTCGGCCTGAGTCGAGAGGTGAAATACGATCCGCATCAGTATTTCGGGAGTGACACAAATGCGCTGCCCATCCTGGTCGGCTCATTGCTCGCGATTGTAGTTCACAACGGTTGGCTGTCTCGGACGGTTCGATATCTTGCGCCCTTTGCGCTGCCAGCCGTTGCCCTCCTGCCCGTCCTGGCATATCGGAACGACACCTATCGTTGCTCCCTGGTGACCGTAGCGGGGACCGGACTGACGCTCGTGATGTTGATCGGTGTCGTGACA
>DATEOM010000225.1:0-2761 GCA_035274105.1 Microbacterium sp. | reverse complement strand
GACCCTGCGAGCCGTAGCCCACGATCGCCACCTTCTTGCCCTGGATGATGCTCAGGTCGGCATCGGCGTCGTAGAAGATCTCAGCCATCTTCGTGTTTCTCCTTGATTGATCGGTTCTGGGAAGTATTGGATGCTGCGCCGCAGCGTTTCGGAGTCTCAGCCGCGCAGCACACGCTCGGTGATGCTCTTGCCGCCGCGGCCGATGGCGACGAGGCCGGACTGCGCCAGCTCCTTGATGCCGAACGGCTCGAGCGCCCGCAGGAACGCGTCGACCTTGCCCTTGTCGCCGGTGACCTCGACCACCAGCGCATCGGGCGCGTAGTCGACGATCTGGCCGCGGAAGAGGTTCACGACCTCGAGCACGTTCGAGCGCGTCTGGTTGTCGGCGCGCACCTTGACGAGCATGTGCTCGCGCTGGACGGATGCCGCGGGGTCGAGCTCGACGATCTTGATGACGTTGATGAGCTTGTTGAGCTGCTTGGTGACCTGCTCGAGGGGAAGCTGGTCGACGTCCACGACCACGGTGATGCGCGAGAGCCCGGGCACCTCGGTGACACCCACCGCGAGCGACTCGATGTTGAAGCCGCGGCGGGCGAAGAGACCCGCGACGCGCGTCAGCAGACCGGGCTTGTCCTCCACGAGGAGGCTCAGCACGTGACTCGTCATGTCTCAGTCCTCCTGCTCGTCGAAGGCGGGCGAGTGATCCCGCGCGTACTGGACGAAGCTGTTGCTCACGCCCTGCGGCACCATCGGCCACACCATCGCGTCGGCGCTCACGACGAAATCGATGACCACGGGACGGTCGTTCGTCTCGAGCGCGGTCTGGATCGCAGCATCCACGTCTTCTTCCTTCTCGACGCGGATCGCGAGGCAGCCGTACGCCTCGGCCAGCTTCACGAAGTCGGGGATGCGCACCGTGCCGTGACCGGTGTTCAGGTCGGTGTTGGAGTGGCGGCCGTCGTAGAACAGCGTCTGCCACTGGCGCACCATGCCCAGCGACGAGTTGTTGATGATCGCGACCTTGATCGGGATGTTGTTGATCGCGCAGGTCGCGAGTTCCTGATTGGTCATCTGGAAGCAGCCGTCGCCGTCGATCGCCCACACCACGCGGTCGGGTTCAGCGACCTTGGCGCCCATCGCGGCCGGCACCGAGTAGCCCATCGTGCCCGCTCCGCCGGAGTTCAGCCAGGCGTTCGGGCGCTCGTACTTGATGAACTGCGCGGCCCACATCTGGTGCTGCCCGACGCCCGCGGCGTACACGCCCTCGGGTCCGGTGAGTTCGCCGATGCGCTGGATCACATACTGCGGCGCCATGAGCCCGTCCGTGGGCTGCGTGTAGCCGAGCGGGAACTCGTCACGCAGGCCGTCGAGGAACGACCACCACTCGGTGATGTCGGGCGCGGTGCCGCCGCTGACCGCGCGGAATGCGGCGTCGAGGTCGACGAGCACGTCCTTGAGGTCGCCCACGATCGGCACGTCGGCGGTGCGGATCTTGGAGATCTCGGCGGGGTCGATGTCGACGTGCACGACCTTCGCGTGGGGTGCGAACAGCGCCGCCTTACCGGTCACGCGGTCGTCGAACCGCGCACCGAGGGCGACGATGAGGTCGGCCTCCTGCAGCGCCAGCACCGCCGGCACCGTGCCGTGCATGCCCGGCATGCCGAGGTGCTGCGGGTGGGAGTCGGGGAACGCTCCGCGCGCCATCAGAGTGGTGACGAGCGGTGCGCCGGTCGTCTCCGCCAGCGCTCGGAGCTCCTCCGAGGCGCGAGCGCGGATCACGCCGCCGCCGACGTACAGCACGGGCTTCTTGGCGTCTGCGATGAGCTGCGCCGCGGCCTGGATCTGCTTGCCGTGCGCCTTTGTGACCGGCCGGTAGCCCGGCAGGTCGATGTTCGGCGGCCACACGAAGGGCACCTCGGCCTGCTGCGCGTCCTTCGTGATGTCCACGAGCACGGGGCCGGGACGACCGGTCGACGCGATCTCGAACGCGGCGGCGATCGCGCCGGGGATGTCCTCCGCGCGCTTCACCAGGAACGAGTGCTTCGTGATCGGCATCGTGATGCCGACGATGTCGGCCTCCTGGAAGGCATCCGTCCCCATCAGGGTCGAGAAGACCTGGCCGGTGATGCAGACGATCGGCACGGAGTCCATGTACGCGTCGGCGATCGCCGTGACGAGGTTCGTGGCCCCGGGACCCGACGTCGCGAGCGCGACGCCGACACGACCGGAAGCCGCGGCGTAGCCCTCGGCAGCGTGACCGGCGCCCTGCTCGTGCCGGACGAGGATGTGGCGAACGGCGTCGTCGTCCATGAGCGGGTCGTAGACGGGCATGATCGCACCGCCGGGAAGACCGAAGACATCGGTCACCCCGAGCAGGTCGAGTGAACGGACGACCGCTTCCGCGCCCGTGAGCACGGGCGTCGAGGCGGTGCGGGCTGGCGGCCGGGGAACGGCCGCGGCGGTGTCGGCTGACATGGTGATTTCCTCTGAAGTGGGTCGGAGGGGATGTCGGAAGCCAGGCTCAACCGGTGGTCGCGCCCTCCGCAGCGGAGCGCACGAGTCGGGAGTACTTGGCAAGGACGCCACGGGTATAGCGCGGGGGAAGCGGCTCCCAGCCAGAGCGGCGGGAGTCAAGCTCAGCCTCGTCGACGAGTAGGTCGAGAGTGCGAGCCGCGATATCGACCCGTATCAGATCACCATCGCGCACGAAGGCGATGGGACCTGCGTCCACCGCTTCGGGTGCTATGTGGCCGATGCACAG
>DATEOM010000224.1:0-7406 GCA_035274105.1 Microbacterium sp. | reverse complement strand
TCGAGCGGCAGGGTCACGGGCTCTCCTTGCGGTGCATCGCGCGTTCGGTGACCGCGCCGGTGCGGTGATCGGTGATCGTGGCGCTAGGCGCTAGGCGGCGCCCGCCGTCGTGGATCTCGAGAGTAACGGGCGGAAACGGGTGCACGCACCCGGAGGTCGGGTCGGTGACGCCGCACCAGATGATCTTCTTCTCGAAGTCGATCATCTCGATCACGCGCGCGTGGCGGCGATTGTGCTCGTGCAGCGTCGCGTCGGGGTTGCAGGACGGGCACACGGCGCCGATACCGAACGGCTGCGCGACCTCAGGCGCCTCGACCGTCCATTCCTCGCCGTCGCGGTCCACGAAATAGAACGTCTTCATCTCGTGGTCTCCCTGGTCTCCCTTTCGTAGCGGGCCCGCAGCGGATCCCACCGCGCACCGGGAATCTTGCCGGCGTCCAGCAGTTGGATCACCGAGGTCGTCTTGCAGGCGTAGCCGAACTGGCGCCCGAGGTCGATGTCGGCCGCGTCGACGAGGCCCGACATGATCGCGACGCCGAACGCCTGTCGGCCCCGACGGCGGTACTCCTTCGTGTATGCGAAGTAGATGTACGGCAGGTTGTCGAGGCTTCCGCTGCTGCCCGCGCTCACGCGCCAGCGCGCGCGCGGCGCCGCCGGCTCGTGGACCAGGAAGCCGTAGAGCGTGCCGTCCTCCTCGGCGACGAGCGTCTCGACGGCCTCTTTGTCGATCATCCACTCCGCGTCCTCCCACATGCGGCCGTGCCAGACCTTCATCGGGATGAGCCCCGCGGCGTGAGCCGTGCGGAACGACGCCACCCAGTTCGAGATCACGAACACGCGATCGTCGGGCGTGGCGCGGCGGTAGTTCACGCTCACGGGTGGAAGCCTCCGGTCCGCCACGGTGGGCGCTGAATGATCTGGTAGAAGGCCGCGTCGTCCTGCTTCCCCCACACCTCGATGAACCAGTATCGCGCGGCGCCGCCGTCGAGCGCGACCGCGGTGAAGCCGACGACCCACGCCGCGAAGCGTTCGGCGAAGTCGACCGGGTCGACCTCCTCGCACGCCGAGCCGCACCATGCCTTCACCGCGGCGGCGATCACGGCGGGCTCCGGGTCGACCTCGGGGCGATGTTCGAGACCAACGGCGCACACGATGCCGCTCGCGAGCTCGACCTCGCGCCTGACGTAGCGCTCCAGCGCTGGCATCTCGGTCACCGCGTCACCTCGCGCGCGACGGAGGCTTTTGCGCAGTGCGCATTCCAGACCTCGAACGCCCAGTTGCGATCCGGCCACTCAGCGGTCATCCGGGGCTCGAGCGCGTCGCATAGCAGCAACGCGCCGGGGAACTGGCTCGTGTCCGTCGGGTATTCGAGGCTTTGTAGCGCCTCTCGGGTGATGCGGTTCAGCGCGCCCCAGATGAGGAAACAGCGGTCCACGGAGTCGGACTCGAGACGCTGGACCTTCAATCGAACGGAACCATGCTCGAGGTTCTTGTAGCGATCGATGGTGCAGTGCACGTAGCGCGCGATCATCGAAGCTCCTTGATGCGCTTCCGGCGCCGCTCCTCACGCAGCTTCGCTCGCGCAGCCCGCCACTCGTTCATCGGCATACCATCCGCGAGGTCGCGCGTCGTGAGCGCGTGCGGGGTCGGCGCCGCGTCGGCCTTGCCGTGCGAGACGGTGACGCCGCCGTACGCCAACTTCCAGTTCATGGAGCTGGGCGACCAGGGCGCAGTGCGACCGCAGGTGTTCGGCTCGTAGCCGCGATTGACGAGCTCGCACGCCTCCGCCGCGGACACGTCGGTCCAGTCGTCCTCAGGACACGGCATCTCGTTCGGCGGATCGGCGCTCGGGACCTCGACGGCGAATCGGCCGTGCACCGGGCACAGGTACTCGTGCTTCACCCGGCCGTGGAGCACGCCATCGACCTTGCCGCCGACCTTGTTGATCCAGGCCATCAGCCGGGCTCCTTGCGCGGCTTCTCGCGTGTCCACGTCGCTGCGGCGATCAGGCGCTCGAGGATGGCCATTCGCTCGCGCAGCGCGGCGATTCTCCCTCTCGCGTCGGCGCCGATATCCGGGTTGTTCCGAAGCGCAAGACCGACGATCGGCCTCTCCTTGGTGCCCAACCCGCCGACGATCAGGGGACCGTCGATCTCCGCGATGACGCGCCCGCAGTCGCATTCCGCCGCAACGATCACGCTGTCGTTGTACGACTTGAACTGCTGCAACTCGACGCGCATGTCCCGATGGCACTCGGTGCACGCGATCCGCAGCGGGTCGGGGATTTGAATCGCCGCCATCAGTCGACCTCGAGATCCACCGTGACCCGCCGGCGCTCACGCTCCTTGTCGGCCGCGATCCTGGCCTTCAGCTGCAGCGACCAGAGCTCGCGCGCGGCGCCGAGCTGGCGCAGCGTCAGTCGGTTGACAACATCGACCCCGCTGGGACCTTCGCGCTGGAGGCGCTCGAACCTCGCCAGGCACTCGGCGCCTGTCAGGCCGTCGTACTTGGTCTCGGCGACCAGTTGCTCGCGGGTGACAGTGATCGGCTTGTGTCCGTAGCCCGTCGTCCTGATCGTCGGCGCCTCGAGCAGCTTGCGCGCCTGCTCGGCGGTGATCTCGCCGCGTTGAGCGAGCTCATGGACGGCCGTGAAGCGTCCAGCGGGATCCCACTTCTTGCCGTCGATCGACTGCTCGAGGCGCATCTCGCCGGGCCCGAGCGTGGCGTCGCTCTTGACCATGATCGCGCCGGCGCCCGGGACGACGACCTTGAAGCGGCTCCCGCCGACGGCAACAGGGGGCGGCCAGCGCTTGCCGTCCGGCTGGTCACCGCGTTCGTCGCATGGCAACCACACGCCGTCGATCTCGCGCTCCCATCCGCCGGCCTGCTTCGCCTGCTCGACGGTCAGCGCGGCGTAGGTCGATGACACCCCAGTCGGCTTGGGCGTGGGCCTGTCGATCATGTCGGGTCTCCCTTCGGAGTCGGGGTCGGTCGTCCTGCGCGCAGTCGCTGCTCGCGGATCGCATCGACGGTCAGGCCCTGCGCCGCGGCATCAGCCTCGATGCATCCCGCGCAGTAGCGCGAACCGATCGTCTTGATCTCCACCTCGTCGCCGACCGGGAACTCGCAGTCCCAGCAGAACGAGCGGTCGCAGTTCGCGCAGCTGTAGGCGCTCGTGCAGGTGTGGCCGAACGCCTGCGGGTCGGTCGTCGTGCCGAACATCTCGGCGATCTCCGCGCGCATCTCGGCGTGGGTGGCCTGCTCCTCCTCGGTCGCCGGCGGCGCATCGTCCGGGGCGTCGGGCTCGAAGATCCACACGAGCAGGTCGCGCACGGCCTCCTGAATGCCCGGACACTTGCTTTCCCTCGGCCCGGCGACGTTCAGGACGCTGATCCGGCAGTCGGAGACCCATTCGCGCACGCCCGCGCGCACCTCGTCGGGCAGCCTGGCCTTGCCGCGATCGGGCAGGACCAGGTGTAGGTAGGGCTTCCTCGCGCGCTCGACGACCTTCTCGGTGAACGCGGACCCGCCGGAGAGCTTCTCGTCGAAAGAGACGAGCAGCGTCCCGTCGCTGTCCTGAACGTTCAGCCTCGTGCGCATCCCGTAGTCGGCCGAGCTCGAGCACCGCATGCGCTTCGCGTAGATCTCGGGGATGACCCCGTCCTCGGCGCGCAGCCCGGCGGGCGCCCAGCCGCCGTAGCCGAGGTCGAGCGCGATCGCAGCATCAAGGGCGCCGCGATCCGCGCCGACCTGGCCGCCCGAGACGATGGCGGTGAGCTTGAAGGTCGCGGTCATTGGACACCACCGCCGAAGATCTTGAAGATGTCGATCGCGGTCTGCGGGATCCCGTTGGCGCGCTGCTCGGCGATCCACTTCGGATCCTGCAGGTTCGCCTTGAACTGGGCGTTGAGCGCTGCGACGCGCTCGCGGACCTCGGATGTGTACAGCGGGCACTCGTACAGCGTCCCGTGGGAGCTCCCGTGCGCCGCGCAGTAGCGCCCGCCCTTGCCGTCGTTTTCGCCGTCGGTCATCGGATGCCCCTCGTGATGAGCGCGCGCATCTGCGCAAGTCGAGCCTTGAGCGAGATGCGCGGACCCTCGACCAGCGACTCGGCCAGGTCCGCGGTCTCGCCGAGCGCGTGCTCGAGTTCGCGGATGCGCTCGATCAGCATGAGCGTCACGTCGGGCGAGTTCGCCGCGATGTGCTCGGCGTCGCCGGTGCCGGCGATCAGTCGCGGATCGTCGTTGTCATCCGCCTGCGCCCAGAGCACAACCTGGTGCGCGGCATCGTCGAGCGCCTCGTTGCCCGGACGCCAGCGCCATGGACCACCGGACGCCGCGCGGGCCTTGCGCTCGAGCTCGGCGAGGTCGACGAGCGGGGGTTCGGGCGCAGGGAACGGGGCCGGTGCGGGCCGCAGCTCGGCGATCGCGCGGTCAACTTCCTTGCCGACCGCATCCGCGATCGCGTCGTAGTCGCCTGGCGCCAGTTCGCGGAGGTCCATGGAGCACCGAACGCTCCGGGCTCGCAGGTCGAGCGGGTTCAGTCCGACCATGAACTCTGCGCGGCCATCGACCGCCGCCACGCCGCTGGCCGAGAGGTCGTCGCGCGCCGCGAAGACCCTGACCGCGTGCCGAACAACGGCGAGCACGGTGGGAGGGGTGAGCGCCATCAGACCCGCTCCTTGAGCATGCAGAAGCACCAGCGCTGCGTGCTGAAGGCTGCCGCAATGACGTCGCCGGCATGGGGCGGCAGCAGGTGCGCCGCTAGCTCAGGAAGCTCGACGCGTTGGGCGTGACCACAGGGTCCCACGCCCCGAACGAGGATCTCTCGATCGGCTTCCGACCAGGAGACGCGGGCGCCTTCGCGCCAGCCGTAGCCGACAGTCGCGAGCCTGGGCAGCAAAGTGACCAGCGCTCGGACGTCAGCCGATTGCAGCCGGTTGACCAGCGCACCGCGCGACCGCGCGAGCGGAATCTCCACCTCGACAAACAGCTCACGGTACGGCGACATCACACCCGCTCCCATCGCCAGCGACGCCACGACCAGCGCTCCGTGCAGAGCGTGATCGCGCCGGCCTCGACATCAACGGCCGCCGTGACGGTCCGCGGGCGCAACCACCTGGTCCAGTGCAGCAGCCGCGCGGCGACGCGGTCGCGCAGGACCTCCCATCGCGTAGCGCGGCGCACGCCGCCGGCGGCGCTCCACGTCAGGTGGACCGGCTGACCGACATGGAAGTTGTAGGCGTCCACGGGATCAGCCAGGGTGACCGGCTCGCTGCCGGTCACGTGGCCGATCGGGCCGACGATCGGGCCGACGATCGGGCCGGGCTTGTAGCCGGGCGGCCGACCGTAGCCGTACTGGTCGATCTCCGCCTCGCGAGCGTCCGCTGCGGCACGCGCGGTGTCGGACTCGCGATTGATCCGGCACTCGAGGCACTGGCAGGGCTTCACGGTCGAGGCTCCTCGCCGCCCGCAAGCATCCGCTCGAGCGAGGCGAGCGACTGGCGCCGCATGATGGCCTTGGCTGTCTCGATGTCGCGACGCTCCTCGCCGAGCATCCTGAACAGCACGCTCGACCACGGGCGGTCCTTGATGGCGAGCGCGAACTCCTTGCGGCTGGCGCGCGGCATGTTCTCCGCGAAGTCCTTCACAGCCTGCTCGGCGATGAGGTCGAGCTCGGCGTGCACCGGCTCGATCACCGGGCGGAACTCCGGGAAGCTCGCGAGCAGTTCCTCCGACTCGCCGGTCTGCCACAGTTCGATCGCGCGGCGCGGCGTCGCCTCGCCCTTTAGGTGGTGCAGGATCACGTAGCGTGGCGACTTGATCTTGACGCGGTTGAACGACGCGTCGACCACGACGAAGCCTTCCTGCCTGAGCGGATCGAGCGCTTCGGCAGCCGCGAGGCAGCCGTCGACCGTCCCGATGGGGAACTCGCCGACCAGCTCGCAGTGCAGCATGGCAGCCTGCTCAGCGAGTTCCGCCTTCGTCAGCTCGGAGCCGGACTCGAGCCAGCGCGCGCCGTGCAGAACCAGGCGAGGCCGCTCATGGCGGACCACCACACGGTTCGGCGAGTCGCAGAGCTCGAACATGTACGTGATCCGAACGTCGGCGGCGCGGACCCACAGGGCGCCGTCGACACCGACGAGCGACCAGAACGCCTCGCGAAACGTGCGCTCGTCGCTGCCGAACGACCCTCCGGCCGTAGGATGGCCACTGCTGGCGACGCACCATCCGCGCTCGACGCCGCCGTAGTACAGGATCATCAGCGATCCGTCGAGCTTCTCCTGCACGCGCGCGGTCGACCAGTCGATCGGCGCCGCCAGCTTCTCGCCGTGGTTCCAGAACTTGTTGTATGGCCACGCGAGCACGCGCGACTGTGCGGCGTCGACCACCATGCCGCGGCACTGCTGCACGAGCGGTTCGTGCATCGGCGACTCGATCTGGTTGTACTTGAGCGAGACGAGGTCGCCGTCGCGGACCGCTGCGATATGGAGCTCGTTCTCGAGGTGCGCAAGCCAGTCGTGCCGGTCGCGCATGAGGCCCTGGATAAGGTTCTCCATGGCTACCCGAGCACGCTTCCGCTGTTGGTTGCTCCCTCGAATGCGCTCAGGACCTGGCGCCGCGAGCGCTCGTCACACGACCGGAGGTAGGCCACCACGATCGCCGGGGTGAGCTCGGCGCGCTTGGCCCGCGCAGCCTCGACCTTGCGGATGCCGTCCGCGATCGACCCGGCCTTGGCCGTGATGAACGCGATGCGACTCGCCTTGTCGTGCTTCGTCTCGGGCGCCTTGTTGGCGATGATCAGCTGGAGATCGTCCCGCATCGCGTCCAGACCGAGCTTCAGGACGCCAAGAACCGCGTCTGTCACCGACTCGACCGTCACGCCGGAGGGATCAGCCACTGTCGAGTGGGGATCTGCCACTCCAGACACGCGATCCTCGACGACAGCGACCGCTCTTTTAGACATCTCCAACCGTGATCATCCCAGATGCGCACCGATTGCAAGTGCAATCGCACGGCGGGTAGAGATCACCTCACGCGGTGGATCGAGTTCGGGTGCTCGTCCAGCGCAAAGCTCTGCTCCAGCGCGAACCCGCGAGGGTCCTCCCACTCGGCGGCGAACCGCGCCGCGCTCAGGACGTCCTTCAGCTCGCGGAACAGCGGGTGATCGCGCGTGATGCGGACCGCCGCGTCGTCGCCCTCACGCCCGGCGCGCAGTTCGATGGCGTCCCGCTCCTCGCGCAGCCACAGCGAGCGCCGTCCGACGGCATCAATGCGGCCAATCCGGTGAAATCCTTGCCTCGCGAGCGACCGATCGGGGGTGTCGTCGTCCATGAATCTCCTTTTTGGTCAGGAATCGTACCGAAATGAGTTTGACGTCGCCGCACGCCCGAGATGTGGGTGGGT
>DATEOM010000223.1:0-3275 GCA_035274105.1 Microbacterium sp. | reverse complement strand
ACCCGGCACTGACTACTACACCCGCCGCGACCCGCAACGCACCCGCAACCGCGCCATCCGTGATCTTGAAGCCCTCGGCTACCAGGTCGTCATCACCCCACTCGCTGCGTGATCTCCCGCTCTACTCTCGTACTAGCCTGGGCGGGATGTCAGAGTCACAGCCGGCGCCGCAGAAGATCTCGGGCAAGGCGCGCGCTGTGCCGGTCACGACCGCCGTCATCCCGCTCTCGCACGGCGCCCGCTGGCGGGCCTTCTGGGTCTGCGTGTCGGTGGCGGCGATCACCATCCTCGACATGACGAAGGTCAACGTCGCACTCCCGTCGATCGGCGAGGTGCTCGGCGCGACCTCCACCCAGCTGCAGCTGATCGTGTCGGGCTTCGTGCTGACCTTCGGGCTGGTGCTGGTGCCGATGGGCCGCCTCGGCGACCAGCGGTCGCGGCGCACGCTGTTCGTCGTCGGGCTGTCGCTCTACACGGTCACGAGCGTGCTGTGCGCGCTCGCGCCGACCGCCGAGCTCCTGCTGATCGGGCGACTGCTGCAGGGTGTGGCCGCCGGCATCCAGATGCCCCAGGTGCTCGGCATGGCCCAGGAGCTGTTCCAGGGGAAGGAGCGGGCCCGCGCCTTCGGGCTCTTCGGCGCGACGATCGGCATCGCGACCGCCTTCGGCCCCACGCTCGGCGGTCTGCTCATCGCGCTCGGCGGACCGACGAACGGCTGGCGGCTCATCTTCTGGATGAATGTTCCGCTGTGTCTCATCGCGATCGCCCTGGCGCTGTGGCTCCTGCCCGACACCCGCACGAGATCGCAGCGCAAGGTGCAACTGGACCCCGTCGGCGTGCTGCTGTTCGGCGCGAGCGTCGTCTCGCTGATGTGGCCCTTCCTCTTCACGACCGGCGCACCCACCGACGATCCGGCGCGCTGGTGGCTGCTCGTCGCCTTCGGGCTGTTCGCCTCCGCCTTCATCGCGTGGGAGCGTCGGTATGCGAAGCGCGGCCGCAACCCGCTCATCCCGCTGGGCTTGTTCCGGATCACGTCGTACCGCAACGGCACTCTGCTGCAGACCGCCTACTTCACCGCCGCGCCGGCGATGTTCCTCGTCACCACGCTGTTCCTGCAGCTCGGCCTCGGGCTCGCGCCGGTGTACGCGGGCATGGTCTCGATCGGATTCGCGCTGGCATCCGCCGTCACCTCGTGGATCGGCGGCAACCTCGTCAGCACCCACGGCCGCGTGGTCGTGGTGTGGGGCCTCGCGGGCATGCTGCTGTGCGTCGGCGGACTGGTGCTCGCCGCGCTCTACAGCGATCCCGCGTGGACCCCGTACATCGCCGCCGCCGTCATGACCGTGGGCGGCGCAGGGGGCGGCCTCGTGATCGCACCGAACCAGGCCCTCACCCTCGGCGACATCCCGGTCAAGCAGGGCGGCCTCGCCGGTTCCGTCGGTCAGCTCGGCCAGCGGATCGGCGCCGCGGTCGGCACGGCGGTCGCCCTCTCGCTGTTCTACGCGGCCATCTATCGCGAGTCCGGCTCGCACGACAGCCTCGTCGTCTACCACGACGCGTACGCCTTCGGGATGCTGTCGGTCGCGGTCTTCCTCGCGCTCGCGTTCCTCGTCGCCATCGTCGATCTCACCGCCCGCCGCACTTCCCGCGAGCGCCGAAAGGCCGCGGTCAACGGCGCAGGGACGCCGGTCCCATGACCGGCCGCCGCCGGTCGCGCTTCCACCGGGCGTGCGTCTCGCGGAACTCCGAGCGCGTCGTGAAGCGGTAGCGGTACGAGACAGCCCGCACCCATCGCGGCCGCTCGCCCGCGAACGGGTCGTGGGCGAGCAGGCGCAAGGTCGCAGCATCCGCTTCCAGAAGCCGCACCAGGAACGCGGTGAACCAGTCGTCCAGAGACCGGCCGAGCGGCAGGAACCACATCAGCCAGTCGAGGCGCAGGTGGTAGGGCGCGAACTGCCGCGGGATGCGGTGCACCTCGCCCGGCTTGCCCTTGAAGGCGTACTCGTGCCACGTGGCGGTGTCGGGATCGTCGTCCATCGTGCCCTCGACGACGATCTCGATGCGCTCCTTCGTGACCGTGCCGAACGCGCCGTAGGCGTTGGCGAGCTGCCACCGGTTGAATGACGCGTTCATGAGCTGCCGCCGCGCGAACAGGTTCTGCAGCGGCCACCAGCTGATCACGAGGTACAGCACACCGACCGCGCACGTGAGGACGAGCCAGTACACCGGGATCCCGTCGAACGTGCCGGGAGGGATGGATGCTGCGCCCTGATGCTCTGCGCCGATGCCGGGCAGTCCGATCGCCGAGAACGCGAGCACGATGGTCATCCAGTTGAGCCAGGCGAAGTTGCCGGTGACGACGAGCCACGTCTGCGTCGCGAGGACGATCGCTGCCGCCACGGCCCCCACGATCGCGGGCACCGGGCCCGGTACGAAGAGCCCGATGAGGGGAGCGAACAGGAACCATGGCACCACGAGCTGCGCGAAGTGGTTGCCGAGCACCTCGCCCTTGTGGAACCAGCGCGGGAGCAGGTGCGCCTGGCGACTCAGCGGCCCCGGCATCGGCTGCGTCTCGTGGTGGTAGGTCAGTGCGGTGAGGTCGCGCCACTCGCGTCCGCCGCGGATCTTGATCATGCCTGCGCCGAACTCGAGCCGGAACACCAGCCACCAGAACAGCACGATCACGACGACGGGCGGGGGCTGGTCGTTCGATCCCAGGAAGGCCGCGAGGAACCCTGCCTCGAGGAGCAGCATCTCCCAGCCGAAGCCGTAGAAGGTCTGCCCGATCGACGTGATCGACATGTAGCCGAGCCACAGCGCGAGGAAGCACAGCATGGGCACCCACGGCGGACCGAGCTGGGGGAGGCCGGCGACGAGCGCCGCGGCGACCACGATGCCGGTCCCGCACAGCGCCACGAGGCGGCGGTCGGTGTACCGGAGCCAGCGGAACAGGGTGGGGCGCAGCATCCGTGCCCCTCGTTTCGAGGTGCGCACCCACTCGAGCAGTTCCGGGGCGGGCAGCAGGCCGTGCTCGCCGAGGAGGGGGCGGAACTGGTTCAGCGACGAGACGAACGCGATGACGAACAGCGCCGCGACGCCGCGCTGGAGCACCTCACGCGCGAACCCGAAGTCGACGGCAGCGAAGGCGTCCACGGTGTCACGCTCCGAAGAGGTCCTCGAGCTCGAGGCGCTCGCGGCGTCGCCGCGCGCTGTCGTGCAACGCCTGGCGGGCGGCATACCAGCCCGGCATGCCGGTGACACCGGGGCCGGGCGGA
>DATEOM010000222.1:0-2419 GCA_035274105.1 Microbacterium sp. | reverse complement strand
GTTCGTGCCGCTCGACGACGTCGCCCGGGTGTCGAAGCATCGCCGGGCTCGGGCCGTCATCGTGGCGGGAAGTCTGCCCGGCGGCAACGACGCGATCCGCCGGCTCGGGTGGGACCT
This sequence comes from Microbacterium sp., assembly GCA_035274105.1. Lineage (GTDB taxonomy): Bacteria > Actinomycetota > Actinomycetes > Actinomycetales > Microbacteriaceae > Microbacterium. The sequence goes on along the minus strand of DATEOM010000222.1, from coordinate 2,302 downwards.
CGAGAACTCGCAGGTCGAGCTCATCCTCATGTCGCGGCTCACCGATGTGGCGGGCCCGCGCATCCACATGCGGCCCATCAACGGGCTGCCGATGGTGCACGTCGACCTGCCCCGCTATTCGGGGTACAGCCACGTGGTGAAGCGCCTGTTCGACGTGTCGATCGTCACGGTGGCGCTGGTGCTGCTGTCGCCGGTGTTCGCCGCCATCGCGCTGGCCGTGCGCCTCGACAGCCCCGGCCCGGTGATCTTCCGGCAGGAGCGGGTCGGCGCCCATGGCTCGCGCTTCACGATGCTCAAGTTCCGGTCGATGGTCGTCGACGCCGAGGCGCGGCTGGCGCAGCTGCGCGCGCTCGACGAGGGCAACGGCGTGCTGTTCAAGATGAAGGAGGACCCGCGCGTCACCCGCGTCGGCCGTTTCCTCCGCGCGTACTCGCTCGACGAGCTCCCGCAGCTGTGGAATGTGCTGCGCGGCGACATGAGCCTGGTCGGCCCGCGTCCGCCGCTGCCGAGCGAGGTCGAGCAGTACGAGGGGCCGGTCAGTCGCCGCCTCCTCACCCGCCCCGGCATCACCGGGCTCTGGCAGGTCAACGGCCGCTCCAACCTCTCGTGGGAGGACAGCGTGCGACTGGACCTGTACTACGTCGAGAACTGGTCGATCACCGGCGACATCGTCGTGCTCGCCAAGACCGTCAAAGCCGTCCTGCACAGCGACGGCGCCTACTGAATCCTCACCCGAGAGGTCGTAGCACTCATGTCAGGTCTCATCGTCCAGGAATGGATCGAACGCTCGGGCGGCGCCGAACAGGTGCTCGACGCCTTCCGGGTGGCGTTGCCCGACTCGCGGATGTTCGCGCTCTGGAGCGACGACGGCGAGCGGTTCCCGCGCAGCACCGTGAGCGAGTCGTGGATGGCGCGTACGCCGCTGCGCCACCACAAGGCGATGGGGCTGCCCCTCATGCCGGCGACGTGGCGCGCGGCGAAGGTCGGCGCCCGGCCGGACTGGGTGCTCACGAGCAGCTACGTCTTCGCGCACCACTGCGATTTCGGCACGCGCCGCGGCGGCGTGCCCAAGTTCTCGTACGTGCACTCGCCCGCGCGGTACCTGTGGGAGCCCGAGCTCGACGGGCGCGGCAGCTCAGCCGCGTTCGCCGCCGCCCGCGGCGTGCTGAAGCGCGTCGATCGCGGAGCGTCCCGGCACGCCGGCGACCTGGCCGCGAACAGCCAGTTCGTGCGCCGCCGCATCCAGCGCTCGTGGGAGCGCGACGCGCGGGTCATCCACCCGCCGGTGAAGGCGCGCGAGATCATCGAAGGTGGCGACTGGGCCGAGGTGCTCACCGCCGAGGAGGCGGCAGTCCTCGAGGCGCTCCCCGAGCGCGGCTTCCTGATGGCGGCGTCGCGCCTCGTGCCGTACAAGCGCCACGACGCGGTGATCCGCATGGGCGACCGGCTGGGCGTGCCGGTGGTGGTCGCCGGCACCGGACCCGAACGCGACCACCTGCAGGCGCTCGCCGAGTCGGCGTCGGTGCCCGTGCACATGCTCGGCTTCGTGTCGGACGCCCTCATGCGGGCGCTCTTCCAGCGCGCCCTCGCCTTCGTGTTCCCGCCGGTGGAGGACTTCGGCATCATCCCCGTCGAGGCCATGGCCGCGGGGTGTCCGGTCATCGTCAACCGCGTGGGCGGCGCCGCCGAGTCGGTGATCGACGGCGTGACCGGCTTCACGGTCGACCCCGACGACCCCGTCGAGCTCGCCGCTGCCGTGTCGGGCCTCGACCGCATCGACCCCGCCGCCGCGCGGGCGCGCGCCGCCGAGTTCGACATCTCGCGCTTCATCGGGTCGGTGCGCACGTGGGTGCTGGGCGAGGGAGTGACGGATGCTGCGCCCCCGCGGTCGCACGCGCCGAGCGCGTTCGTTGGTGCCGACGCCGCGCGGATCCCCACCTCGCGTTGATCGGTCCGCGGGCCGCGCGCGTCGAGATCGTGTCCTCTCGCCGAGGTGACACGTCCCGTGCGTGTGGTTCGTGTCCGCTCGGCGAGAGGACATGATCGGCGCGCCGGACGGATGCTGCGACCCCGTGGCGAGGCGGGGACTCGGCGCTTTCTCGCTCGTTGAGCGAGCTTGCGAGTCGAAACGCGCCGGCGATCTCGGACACCCCGGGCGTTTCGACTGCGCGCGCCAGAGCGCGCTCCGCTCAACGAGCGGGACTCGGCCCCTCTCGCTCGTTGAGCGAGCTTGCGAGTCGAAACGCGCCGGCGCTCTCGAATGCCGGGGCCTCAACGAGCGGGGACTCGGCGCTTTCTCGCT
>DATEOM010000221.1:0-4107 GCA_035274105.1 Microbacterium sp. | reverse complement strand
CGGGATCCCGCCGGCGTCACGGTCGTCTACGCGTCGTCTATGCGGCGTCCGTCGAGCGATGCCCGACGTGCGAATGAAGAATCAGTGGAGATCTACGGCGACAGCGACGTGCTCGGTCGCAGAGCGCTGAGCGGCGTCCGCGAGCAGCAGCGCGGCCCGGCCGTCGTCGAACGAGGGGCTCTCCGACGCGCCGTCCCGCACGAGCGCGACGAACGCGCGAAGCTCGGCCGCGTACGCCTCGGCGTACCGCTGCAGGAAGAAGTCCTCGTACGGCGCGGCCGCCTCGACCCGCTTGGCGGTGGAGAGGCTGACGAGACTCGTCGAGCGGTTCGCAACCTGGAGCGTGCCCTTCGCGCCGAACGCCTCCAGGCGCTGGTCGTAGCCGACCGCGCTGTGGCGCGAGTTGATGATCGTGACGACGGCACCCGACGCGGCGCGGAGCGTCACCACAGCGGTGTCGAAGTCGCCGTGCTCGCGGGCACCGGGGTCGAACGTGGTCGACCCGACCCCGCTCACCTCGACGATGTCGGGGAGGAAGAAGCGCGCCATGTCGAAGTCGTGGATCGTCATGTCGCGGAAGATGCCGCCCGACACGGCGACGTAGGCGGCCGGCGGCGCGGCCGGGTCGCGGCTGATGATCGTGAGCTGCTCCAGCGCCCCGATCTCGCCCGCCGCGACGCGCGCGCGGACCTCCGCGAACGCGGGATCGAAGCGGCGGTTGAAGCCCAGCGCCACGGGAACGCCCGCCGCAGCCACCTTCGGGCGCAGTGCTTCGACCCGGGCGATGTCGAGGTCGATCGGCTTCTCGCAGAGCACCGGGATGCCGCGGTCCACGGCGCGCTCGATGAGGTCGACGTGCGTCGGCGTCGGCGAGGCGATGAGCACGGCGTCCACGTCGTCGGCGGCGAGCAGCTCACCCGCGTCCGCGGTCACCTGACCGCCGAAGCCGTCGGCCACGGAGCGCGCGCCCTCGATGAACGGGTCGGCGACCCACGACAGCGTCGTGCCGGCGTTCGCGGCGATGTTGGCGGCGTGCACCTGGCCGATGCGGCCGGTGCCGATCAGGCCGAAGCGGAGCGGAGCAGGTGTCACGGGGATGTCCTTCGGGTCGGGGCGGGCCGGGTCGCGGGGTGTTCAGGCCCAGGGCCGGAGAGCTGCGCGGTTGACGCGCTGGTCGTCGCCGCGGGCGGCGCGGAAGGCGTCGATCGCCACATCGGCGGCGTTCAGGACGTCCTGCTCGACGACCACCCAGCCGTCGAAGCCGCGCGCCTCGACGGCGTCCATCACGCCCTCGAGGTCGAGGTCGCCCCGGCCGAAGGCCACGAACGAACCCGACGACCACACCTCGGTCATCCCGCCACCGGACGCCAGCACGCGCCGCAGCTCGGCGAGGTCGACGTCCTTCAGGTGCAGGTGGTTGATGCGGTCTCCCCAGCGGGTCACCGCTTCGAGCGGGTCGCCGTCGGCGATGAGCAGATGCCCGGTGTCGAGCGTGAGGTCCACGTCGACGTGCGCGAGGAAGCGGTCGATCTCGTCGGGCGATTCCACGAACGTGCCGGCGTGGTGATGGAAGGTCGGCTCGAAGCCGGCGGCGCGCACGAGGTCGGCCGCGCGCTGGGCGTTCGCGAAGAGCCGCTCCCACGCCGGGGCGGCGAGCGGGTCCACCTCGTGGCCATGGCCGGGACGCGCGCGGCGCGCGAGCGAGCCGTCGTCGGCCAGTGTCGGCAGCGGCAGACGGCTGGGGCCGGCCTCCGCGGCGTCGGAGAACACGCGCAGCGCGTCGTGCAGCGACGGCAGGGAGGCCTCGAACGCCTCGTCGTCCGAGAACGGCAGCTGCACCCAGCCTCCGGCGAGCTCGAGCCCGAAGCGGGACAGCCGCGCGCGAAGGTCGGCGTCACGGCCGAGGAACCCGACGGGGCCGAGGTCGACGCCGCCGTAGCCCGCTTCGGCCAGCACCGCGAGCAGGTCGTCGGCGGCGACCGTGGCCGCGCCCTCGGGGGTCATCTCGAACACCCCGAAGCTCACGGGCGCCCCCGCGACGGTGGCCTTCATCGGATCGCCTCGGCAGTGTTCACGCAGTCCCCCATCGGGTCAGAGATCGGTATGGACGAGGCGGGCGGCCGCGTCGACGGCGCCGGCGACATCGCCGTCCGGCGGGTACAGCAGCGCTCGTCCGGCGGTCAGGCCGCGCACGCCCGGAAGGGCGAGAGCATCCTCCCACGAAGCGAAGGTCTCGTCCGGGTCGCCGCCCGAGTCGCCGCCGAGCAGGAGCGTCGGGAGGGTCGTCGCCTCCATGACCCGCGCCATGTCGGGCACGACGGGCAGCTTCATCCACGTGTAGGCGCTGCTGACGCCCAGGCCCGCGGCGATCGCGAGCGAGAGCACCACGGCATCGGGCGTGAGGTCGTTCACGATGCGGCCGTCGACCCAGCGGCTCATGAACGGCTCCACCATGATCGGCATCCGCGCCTCGGCCGCCGCGGTCACGGCATGGGCGGTCGCCTCGAGCGTCGACGCCGTCGCGGTGTCGGCGAGGTTCACCCGCATCAGCACCTTCGCGAAGTCGATCCCCGAGCGCACCATCGACGGCACGTCGTAGCCCGTGAATCGGTCGTCCATCTCGAACGCCGAGCCGCGCAGCCCGCCGCGGTTCATCGAGCCCACCACGACCTTGTCGTCGAGGAGGCCGAGCATCGCGAGGTCGTCGATGATGTCGGGCGTCCCGAGGACGCCGTCGACGCCGGGGTGGCTGAGGGCCACGGCGAGGCGCTCCAGCAGCAGGTACCTGCTCGCCATCGCGTCGTCGCGGTCGCCGACCGCCAGCGCACCCCGTGCGGGGTGGTCCGCAGCGACGACGAACAGCCGGCCGTCGCCGCGGACGACGTCGCGCCGTACACGGTTCGACAGGGCCTCCTGCACGGCGCCGGGGCGCTCGGCGCGGAGCGTGCGCAGCGTGTCGAAGCCGATGGCGTCGATGACGGCGCTCATCCGCCGGTCGCTTCCGCGCGCAGTGTCAGGACGAGCCGGCACGGGGCGCGTCCGGTCAGGTAGACGCGGCGACCCGTCGCGGCGTCGCTCGCGCCGAGGAACGCGTAGTCCTCGCCGGGGTGATAGCGACCGGGGCCGTCGGCACGGTACGCGTCGCCGGCCTCGAAGGCGATGGCGGCACGACCCGCACGGTAGCGGCCGGCGCCGGACTCCAGCACCGCGGTGCCGTCCTCGCGCTCGGTCACCCCCTCGAACACGCCCCCGCCGCGGAACGCGAGCTCGAGCGCCCACGGGCTGTCGGGGCCATCGATCGCGATCGACACGACGGCGCCGTCGGCCGTGGGTTCGACGTCGATCGCCGTATGCAGGCTCACGTCGTCGGTGGCGCGATCGTCGAACGACATCGAGCCGTAGAAGCGGCCGTCGTCGGTCAGCGCGTACTCGCCCGAGGGCGAGCGGCGGTCGGCGTCGAGCGGCTGGTAGTAGTGGGCCGAGACCGTCTCGGCGAGCTCATAGCCCGGCGAGCCATCGCCGGATCGCGCCGTGAGCCGGTCCGCGCGGAACGGCCCGAGACCGAAGAAGTCGCGCGACAGGCGCACCGAGTCGAGCACGGCGTCGCCCGCGAACATCCTGAGGAACGTGGGATTCGCCGACAGCCCCGAGCGCACGCGACGGAACCGCGGGTAGTCGCTGCCGCCGAACACCACGAGGCGCCGGTGGGCGGTGTCCTCGACCGCGAGCCCGGACTGCTGCCACGCGCGCTGCGGCGCCGGGGGCGCAGCATCCGGAAGCTCCTCCCCGATGCGGGGCCGCAGCAGCAGCTCGGTCAGCACGGCGGAGGGGTGAGGGATGCCGCCGCCCAGTGCGCGCGCGGCCGCCCAGGCGAAATCGCCCCGGTCGAGCTCGATCGCGGCGCGCCGGTAGCCCACGAGGAACGGCGCGAGCGGGAACCGTGTGAGCTGGTCCTGGCGTCGCGAGTGCACCGTCTCGACCGAGTCGTCGGGGTGGATCAGTCCCAGCGTGCTCTCGAGATTGCGGATGACCGCCTGCCGCGCGTCCGCCCGATCGAAGACGTCGGCGATCACGGTGAGGGACGGGTTCGAGACGTAGGCCGCGTAG
>DATEOM010000220.1:0-2810 GCA_035274105.1 Microbacterium sp. | reverse complement strand
CCCCGCATACCGGGAGCGCCCCGCACCCGTCCCGGGTGCGGGGCGGCTCCCGTGATCACAGGAGGAGTCCCTGATGGCGAGAGCGTCCGGCGGCGAGTCCGCCCTGCACAAGCACCTTCGCGTCCTCGATGCGTTCGATGCGCAGCATCCATTCCGGAATCTGACCGAACTGGCCGCCGCCGCGAACCTCCCGATCTCGACCGTGCACCGGCTCGCGGGAGAACTCACCGCCGAGGGCCTCCTCGAGCGCATGCCCGACCGCTCGTACCGTCTCGGGATCCGGCTGTGGGAGTACGCCAGCCGCACTCCCGGCGCGCTCGGGCTCCGCGAGGTCGCGCGGCCCTGGCTGGGCGCGGTCCACGAGCGCGTCCGCCAGCACGCCCAGATCGGGGTGCTGACCGGACGCGACGTGCTGTTCCTGGAACGGATGTCGGCACCCGACGCCGTCGTGAACGCCACGCTCATCGGGGGCCGCATGCCCGCCTACGCGTCCTCGAGCGGCCTCGTGCTCCTGGCGTTCTCGAACGAGAGCCTGCTGGAGGAGGTCATCGCGCACGGCATCCGCGCGCTCACGCCCCTCGGCATCCGTGACGCGACAGAGCTCCGCGCGCGCGTACGACGCGTGCGCGCGGACGGGCACGCCGTCACGGAGGGGTTCGTGCACCCGCACTCCCGAGGCATCGCGGTGCCGGTGCTGGACCCGCGCGGCGCCCCGTATGCGTCCATGAGCGTCGTGGTCCCCAACGACGGGTCTCCGGTCAAGCCCTACGTCGAGCTGCTCCGGTGGGCGGCGCTGCGCACGGCGCACGGCCTGTCGCGGGTGCACAACCCCGGGCACACCGGCCACGAGTCCCGGCGTCCCACGGCACTGTACGCCGGCGTCTCGCAGAAATCGCTGGAGTATTTCGAGCGGCTGGGAGCCGCCGGCGGCGTGCCGGGCTCGAACCGGCTCGGCGCCTGATTTCAGTTGAATGAAAGACGACCGCGCACCCTGGCCGGGGCCTTCCTAGCCTGAGGACACCAATCCGAACGATGGCGTTTCGCACGGCGAAGACGCCTCTTTTCACGAAGTGGGTCCTCTCATGTCGAACCAGAGTCTTCAGTCGGCGATCGACGAATCGGGCAGCGCGGTCGAGGTCGTCCGCAACGCCTCGGCGCGGCCGTTCACCTTCCCCGTCCAGCCGGAGTTCACGAACTGGCGCAGCGAGCAGGCGGCGTGGCGTGACACCGTGGCGCTGCTGGACCAGTCGCACCACATGTCCGACCTGTTCGTCACCGGCCCGGACGCCGAGAAGTTCTTCCAGTGGATCGGCACGAACTCCGCCGCCACCTACGAGCCCGGCCGCGCCAAGCAGCTCGTGTGCGTCAACCACAGCGGCCACGTGATCGGCGACGGCATCCTGTTCCAGTTCGGCGAGAACGACTTCGACCTGGTCACGACCACGCTCGCCGACTGGATCGAGTTCAACATCGTCACCGGCGACTGGGACGTCGAGCTCGTCCGCGACAACCACTCGCTCGCACGCGAAGGCGACCCGAAGCTGTACCGCTACGAGCTGCAGGGTCCCACCTCGCTCGCGCTCGTCGAGAAGCTCACCGGCGCGCCCGCGCCCGAGCTCAAGTTCTTCTTCATGGGTGAGATCGAGATCGCCGGCAAGAAGGTCGGCGTCCTGCGCCACGGCATGGCGGGTCAGCCCGGCGTCGAGCTGTGGGGCCCGTGGGAGGACGGCGCCGACGTGCTCGCGGCGATCCTCGAGGCCGGCGACGAGTTCGGCCTCAAGCGCGCGGGCGCCAAGGCGTACTCGACCGCGAACCTGGGCTCGGGCTGGATCCCGTCGCCTCCGCCGGCCATCTTCGACGACGAGCTGCGCGCGTACCGCGAGTGGCTCGACGCCTCGAAGGTGGGCTCGTTCGGCGGCAGCCTCGCCTCCGACGACATCCGCGACTACTACGTCACCCCGTGGGACATCGGTCTCGGTCGCTCGGTCTCGTTCGACCACGACTTCCTCGGCAAGGAGGCGCTGGAGCGGATCGCCGAAGACAAGAAGCGCAAGAAGGTGACCCTCGTCTGGAACGAGGAGGACTTCGCCGCGGCGATCGGCACCTACTTCGGCCAGGACGAGCTGCCGGCGAAGTACATCGAGCTGCCGAAGGCCCGCTACGCGCAGTTCCCGACCGACGTCGTGCTCGTCGACGGCGAGGCCGTCGGCCTGTCGTTCGACTCGGGATACCTGGCCAACGAGCGCGCCTTCATCTCGCTGGCGTCGCTCGACCTGGCGCACGCCGAGCCCGGTACGGAGGTCGTGGTGGTGTGGGGCGAGGACCCCATCAGCCGCAAGCCGCACGTCGAGCCGCACCGTCAGATCCGCATCCGCGCGACGGTCGCACCGTCGCCGTACTTCGACTTCGCCCGCACGCAGTACCGCGCGTCGTAAGTCCGACACTCGCGCGGGGCGGTCGCTGCGAAGGCACGGCCGCCCCGCGCTCCCATCTGCGAACGCGATCGAAGGGACCACAACGATGACCGACACCACCCCCGCCGACACCGGCCTGCAGCTGATCGACGATTTCTCGCTCGAGATGACCGGCAAGGACGTCGCCGCGCTGCGCGAGGCAGCCCACGCGATCCCCCCGAAGACCCGCATCAATGTGACGTTCCTGGGCAACGAGGATCTCGAGATGCGGGTGGCGGCGTCGCAGGCCGTCGCCGAGCTCGGCTTCACCCCGGTGCCGCACATCTCGGCACGGCGGTTGCGGTCGCAGGCGGAGCTGGAGGAGTTCCTCGGCCGGCTGCAGGAGGTCGGCGCCAC
>DATEOM010000219.1:0-3584 GCA_035274105.1 Microbacterium sp. | reverse complement strand
GGGGGCGTCGGTCTCGGGCGGGAAGTCTGCTGCGGCAGTCACGGGTTGCACCTCATCGCGGCTCGCGCCGTCTGTAGGGAGTAGGACGGCTCACAGCCTAGTACGGCGGATGCCTCGTCCGAGGTGCTGTTGTGACGTGAGGCGGCGGATGTCAGGGGGTCGGCGTGGGCGTCGGGCCCGGTTCCGGCGTGGTCGTCGCCGAAGGCGTCGGTTGCGGGGTCGTCACGGTCGGCGTCGGCGTCGACGACGGCGAAGGCTCGGGGGCGCCGGGCCCGGCCACGAAGTACAGCGTCTGCGCGCCGACGAGACCGAGGACGAGCACTCCGCCGACGATGCCGGCGATCAGGTTGTCACGCGTGCGGCGGCGGGCCTGGCCGTCGTGGAACTGACGTCGCGCCTCGTACAGCCGCGTGCGATCGCGCGCAGCCCGTGCGTCGCGGTCTTTACCACCGGTCGCCACGTGACCTCCTCGTTCCGTTCGTGTCGGGCGCAGCCGCCCCGTGCCAGGCAGCGCCCGGGCGGCTTGATCCTACGGGCCCGCACCGCGGCGGCCAAACCGTGCCGATCCGGTGTCGTGGGCGCGGGATAGCCTGGAGGGGTGACCGGTCCGACTGCGCTCTTCCAGGGGCTGACGCCCCTCGCGGTGCGCATGCGACCGACCTCGCTCGACGAGGTCGCCGGGCAGTCGCACCTCTTGCGTGCGGGGTCGCCGCTCGTCACGCTCGCGAATCCCGATGCCGCGGCCCGCGCCGCGACGTCGGTCATCCTGTGGGGGCCTCCCGGCACGGGAAAGACGACGCTCGCACAGGCGATCGCCCGCTCGTCGGGTCGCCGGTTCGTCGAGCTCTCCGCGGTGACCGCCGGCGTGCGGGACGTGCGCGAGGTGATGCAGGAGGCGCTGACGCAACGCGATCTCTACGGTCAGTCCACGATCCTGTTCCTCGACGAGATCCACCGGTTCACGAAGGCCCAGCAGGACGCCCTGCTGCCGGGCGTCGAGAACGGCTGGGTCGTGCTCATCGCGGCGACGACCGAGAATCCGTCGTTCTCCGTCATCTCGCCGCTCCTGTCGCGGTCGCTGCTGCTGACGCTGAAGCCGCTCACCGACGAAGACCTCGGCATGCTCCTCGACCGGGCGGTCTCCGATGCCCGGGGTCTGTCGGGCGCGGTGGTGCTCGGCGATGAGGCGCGCGCGGCGCTCGTGCGGCTCGCTTCGGGAGACGCGCGACGCGCGCTGACGGCGCTCGAGGCGGCAGCATCCCTCGCCCTGCCAGATGGCGACGACGACGACGCCGCGGCGATCCCCGAGATCTCGGCCGACAACGTCGCGCAGGCGGTCGATCGCGCACTGCTGCGCTACGACCGCCAGGGCGACGAGCATTACGACGTCATCAGCGCCTTCATCAAATCGATCCGCGGATCGGACGTGGATGCCGCGATGCACTACCTCGCCCGCATGATCGAGGCAGGGGAGGATCCGCGGTTCATCGCCCGCCGCCTCATCATCTCGGCCGCGGAGGACATCGGCCTCGCCGACCCGCAGGCGCTGCCGATCGCCGTGGCCGCCGCCGACGCCGTGCAGTTCATCGGAATGCCCGAGGGGCGCATCCCGCTCGCGGAGGCCACCGCGTATCTCGCGACGACGGCGAAGTCGAACGCGGCGTATCTCGCGATCGACGCCGCCATCGCCGACGTGCGCTCGGGTGGCTTCGGCCGCGTGCCGATCCATCTGCGCGACGCGCACTACCCGGGTGCGAAGCGCCTGGGCCACGGCAAGGGGTATGTGTATCCGCACGACGCCGAGATCGGCATCGCGCCGCAGCAGTACCTCCCCGACGAACTGCGGGGGCGGCGCTACTACGAGCCGAAGGCGCTCGGCGCCGAGCGCGACGTGCAGGCTCGTCTCGAGAAGATCCGCCGCATTCTCGACGGCGGATGACCGCGCACGGTTGACGCCTGATATCCCTCAGAGGTAGATTGATATCCCTCAGAGGGATATTCTCTGTCGAGTCCGGAGGTGCTGTGTGCAGTTCGTGATCCTCGGCCTGCTGCTCGGCGGACCGCTGTCGCTGTACGACGTGCAGAAGCGGTTCGCCGCGGGCATCTCGCTCTTCTACAGTGCGAGCTCCGGCAGCATCCAGCGCGCCCTGCAGCACCTCGTCGACGACGGTTCCGTCGTCGTCGGGCAGGCCGACGGCAGCCGGCGCGGCCGCAAGGTCCACCGCATCACCGACCAGGGGCGCGAGCGGTGGCGCACGTGGATGCGCGCGGCGATCTCCGGCGGCACGGATGCCGAGACCACGGTCCTCGCGAAGGTCTATCTGCTCGGCCGGCTCGACGCGCCGGAGGACCGGGCGGACGCGGTCCGCAGCATCCGTGATCACATCGACGGTTCCCGCGCAGCGCTGGAGACGTTGGCGATGCAGGTGGACGCGCAGGCGGCGGGCCTCGACGAGGAGTCGCGGCAGATCTTCGCGTTCCAGCGCGCGACCCTCGACTACGGGCTGCGCTCGCACGCGCTGATGCGCGAGTGGATCGACGAAGTGGGGGAGCAGGCATGAACGGGCGAGTCTCGTGACCCCGGCGGTCCTCGCCGCGGTCATCGCGTGCCTCGTGCTCGGCGCCCTCGCCGTGCTCCAGATCTGCGTGGCGGCCGGCGCGCCGTGGGGGCGGCTCGTCTGGGGCGGGGCGCATCGAGTGCTGCCGCGCCGGCTGCGGATCGCCAGCGCGGCCTCCGTCCTCCTCTACGCGGGCTTCGCCGCGGTGCTCCTCAGCCGCGCGGGCCTCCTGCCGGGCGGCGACAGCCTTCTCCTCCGCATCCTGACGTGGGTGCTGTTCGCGTACTTCGCCGTCGGCATCGTCATGAACGCCGTCTCCCGCAGCCGCGTGGAGCGCCTGACGATGACCCCGGTCTGCGTGGTGCTCGCCGCCGCTACGCTGGTCATCGCCCTCTCATGAAGGGCCGGCCGCGCGTCTGGTAGGCTTGAGCGGCTCGAAACGCAGTTTTCGGGCATCCCCTCTCTTCCTGACCTACCTTCCGGCATGCCCCGGCGTGCAGTCCGGACAGGGCGAAGACAGGGCGATACGTCCGCGAGCCGTGAAAGACACGGCAGCGTCATCGAAAGGAACACTTCGTGGCAACGAAGTCCCAGGACCGCCGCAAGGTCCGTCTGTCGCGCGCCCTCGGCGTCGCGCTCACCCCGAAGGCCGCCCGCTACCTCGAGAAGCGTCCCTACGCGCCGGGCGAGCACGGCCGCACCAAGCGCAAGCAGGACAGCGACTACGCCGTCCGCCTCCGCGAGAAGCAGCGTCTGCGCGAGCAGTACGGCATCCGCGAGAAGCAGCTGCGCATCCAGTTCAACGAGGCCCGCCGCACCCAGGGCCTGACGGGTGAGAACCTCGTCGAGCAGCTCGAGATGCGTCTGGACGCCCTCGTCCTGCGCGCCGGCTTCGCCCGCACCACCGCGCAGGCGCGTCAGCTCGTCGTGCACCGCCACATCCTCGTGGACGGCCAGCTCGTCGACCGCCCGTCGTTCCGCGTGAAGCCGGGTCAGCTCATCCACGTCAAGGCCAAGAGCGAGGGC
>DATEOM010000218.1:0-2618 GCA_035274105.1 Microbacterium sp. | reverse complement strand
GTAATGCGAGAAGCGCTCGTGGTCACCCGGCTCGATGTTCTCTTCTTTGAGGAGCTCTTCGAGCTCGCGATCGAGGGTCGCGATGCCGCCCTGGTCGGGGCTGTCCAGCGGGGTGCTCATGGTCTGCCAGTGTAGTCGGGGCGGGCCGCGATGGGGTCGGCCGGCCGGAGTCAGGTGGACTCTGCGAACTCCATCAGCCGCCCGCCGCGGCGCTCGAACGTGATGGCCCCGATGCCGATGCCCACGACGAGCACGCCGAGTCCGATCGCCAGGCCTCCCCACAGCGCCGCGTTCGCAGCATCCGTGTCTCCCTTCAGAGCCAGCCAACCGCACCACAGCACCGGCGCCGAAAGGGCGAGCGCGCCGACCATGACGCTGCCCTGTGCGATCGCGCCGCTCGCGCTGGTGCGCTGCGGCTGCTGGAACGGGCTCTCACCCGGCCGCGAGACGGCGTAGGGCGCGACCACAGACGAGATGCTCGAGAGCCCCAGGCCCGACAGGAACAGCGCCGCGCACACGCCGGTGAGCGCCGGGAGCACCGCCCAGCGCCCGTGCAGCAGCGTGGCCACCGGGATCGCCAGGGCGAGGAGCGGGACTCCGATGAGCAGCACGGGCACGAGACGGCCGAGCCGGTCCGCCACACCGCGCACGCCGCTCGCGATGTGCATCCAGACGGCCGTCGAGTCGTACGCGAGGTCGTCGTGCGGCAGCCAGCCGAGGAACAGCGCCGCGAACGGCACGGGAACGAGGGCCACGAGCTCGGGCGGGACGCCGGCGACGAGGAGGGGCACCACCGTGATCGCGGCAGCGAACGGGATGACGAGCCCGTTCACCACATAGCGACGGTCACCGAACCAGTAGACGAGACTGCGGGCCGCGATCGCACCGCCGGGCGTGCCCGGCGCCACCCCGAACCATCCCAGGCCGCCGCGCTCACGGCCGGTACCCGGACGCTCGGTCGTGGTCAGCAGTCGCTTCACCGTCCACGCCCAGAGCAGGCCCAGCAGCATCACCGTGCCGACCGCGATCAGTGCGGACAGCCACGCGTCGCCGCCCGTGATCGCCATGCCGGGCAGTGCCCACGCGGCGCCGAACGGGGTGAGGGCGAGCCAGTCCACGGCCTCGAGCAGCTGCGGCGGAACGCTCCCCTCCCATTCGAGCGAGGCGAGGAAGACACCCACCGGAACCACCACCACGAGCACCACGAGCACGAACACGCCGGAGAGCTCGCGCGAGCGCCGCTCGCGGAGGAACAGCGACGCCACGGCCGTGCACACGCGCGCCAGCAGGACGCACGTCAGCACCCCGAGCACGACGCTGGCGATCCCCACGATCACCGGCACCCCGTGGGCCTCCCAGACGATCGCCGAGCACACCGCGACGGCGAGCAGCACGAGGATCGGCACGCTGAGGAAGCCTGCAACCGCCAGCACGAGGGCGAGCCTGCCCCTCGGAAGACCGAAGAGGGCGAAGCGCCGCGGGTCCAGGGGGTCTTCGACGGAGCCGAACAGCGGCGCGAGCGCGAAGCCGAGGGTCACGGCGGATCCGCCCAGCACGGTGACGACGAGAGCCTCCTCGGTGGAGGCGTCACGCAGCGTCAGCAGCGCCCAGCAGGCGGCTGCGGTGGCGGCGACGAGGATCACGAGCCCGCTGACGACGCGGGCGACGTGTCCCGAGTGGCCACGGAAGGTGCCGAGCAGCAGCGAGAGCCTCAGTCGGAGAATGTGTGCAGCCACTCGAGGCCCTCCACGTCGCTGAGCCCTCCGGCCAGTTCCACGAAGCGCTGCTCGAGCGTCAGCTCGCCGCGCACCTCGTCGACGGTGCCCTCTGCGAGCACCTGACCGGCCACGATGACCGCGACGCGCGTGCAGACGCGCTCGACGAGGTCCATGCCGTGGCTCGAGAGGATCACCGTGCCGCCATGCGCGACATAGGTGGAGAGGATGTCGAGGATGATCGCGCTCGAGACCGGGTCGACCGCTTCGAAGGGCTCGTCGAGCACCAGCAGCCGCGGCGAGTGGATGAGCGCTCCCGCGAGCATGACCTTCTTGAGCATGCCCGCCGAGTAATCCGAGACGCTCCGCCCCAGCGCGTCCTCGAGGTCGAACGCGCGCGCGAGGTCTGCGGTGCGGCTCTCGACGACGGCGGGCGGAAGCTTGCGGAGCACCCCGTAGTAGTAGAGGAGCTGACGGCCGGTCAGCCGGTCGAACGTGCGCAGGCGATCGGGTAGGACCCCCATGAGCTTCTTGGCCGCGAGCGGCTTGGCTGCAGCATCCACTCCGCCGACATGGATGGTGCCGTGATCGGGCTCGAGCAGACCCGCGATCATCGACAGCGTGGTCGTCTTGCCGGCGCCGTTGGGGCCGACGAGGCCGTAGAAGGTGCCCGCGGGGATCGTGAGGTCGACGCCGTCGACCGCGTGGGTGCTGCCGAAGCGCTTGGTGACACCTCGCAGCACGAGGGCGTTGCCGGATGCGGCGACCGCCGCTGCAGCCGCATCCAGGGAGACGGCGGCGGCCAGCGCCTCGGGGTCGAGGGTCGCCACCGGCCCGGCTTCGGCGACGGATGCGGGCGCCGGTCCGACGGGCGCGGCGGAGGGCTCCGGTGGGACCGGCGCG